>CBJMBI010000349.1:0-4746 GCA_966427955.1 uncultured Ktedonobacterales bacterium | reverse complement strand
GATGTAGACACGCCGCAGCGGTCGAGGACGGTATCCCCGTTGATGCAGCATGTGAATAGCAGTCATCTTTTGTTCCGGCGTTTTCCAGATCACTCCGTCCACGCCGGGTGTTCGTTTGCCAGTGTTTTCCGTCACTCGTCGCACAGCAAGGGCTTTGCCGCTGAACGAGTGGGTGAGTAAGCGTTGCAAAGCTTTTACCTTGCCCCACTTACCAGCCTGAGTTGCCTGCGCGATACGGGCTTGGAGCCGACGAACATTCCTTTCAGCCTGTCGCCAATTGACCTGGTGCCAGGTTTCGGGCATGCCAGTGGTCGCACCAACAGAGGGGTCTAAGGTTTTGGCCTCAGTCGTTTCTGTCGTCATCTGCTTTACCTCTTTAATCGGTTAGTCAAGTGCTCTCGCGCTGAAAGACCAGAGGGAAGTCTGCCCGCTTTCGCGTGGGGTGATGTTGCAACCCCTATCTGGTCGATTACCGACCAGCCTTTGCTTTCTCCCTCCTCCTGTACCGGCTATGCTATCAGTGAATCTTGCGGTCCACTTTCCCGTTGTGGGAGCATATCCGGTTTACCACGTTTCACATGTGTACCATGCATGGGTTAGGCCCCGCCTCTCCGCCGGTAGCTGTGGTGTCTGCGCCAGGAGAACTTTGAACCCCTGAACCAGCTACGTACCTTTTAGTCAGGCTTCTCAGCATCTTTAGCCTGTTATCGATCACGACGTTTATCAGCGATTCATAGTGTATTAGCCATACCATGCTTCGCCCTAGCTCCTAACTGCTTGATGCTAGCAGTCGTCATCTCTGCTCACGGGTCGATGACCGCTCTTGCGAGCGCGGCTACATTGTCCCAGACGCACTTGATTCAGTCTGGTAGGGCACTGGGGGCAGAACCCCAGGTAAGATCCTCCTCCTTTCAAGAGTCCTTACGGCTACACATGCGACTTTTCGTGTCGCACCAAAGTCATCGATGCCCAAATACACGACTGACGCTCTTGGATCCTGGGGCACATCCATAATGCGGCGCAAGGTCGTGTTGCGAGAGGTCTCGATCCCTAAGCGGTCGCCTAGTCGAACTCCTGCCTTCCCGCTGGTTGCCAAGCCGATGGACGTGATTTGCTCCTTGAGTCTGGTCGTCATCCTCGCCCACGGCTCGGCCAAGTCTGGAAGGCGCTCGGTAAACACTTTCCCAGAGCAGTCCGGGTTCCGGCAATAGAATTTGCGCACGGAAAGCTCAAGCTGCAGTTGGTGTCCGATGCAAGGGGCATCTTTTAAGGTTCGATGATAGTAGCTATGAACATGAGACGAAGGCTATGAACAGAGTGGACAACAAGATTGAAGGGAAGTTGCAATCACCGAGACGACCAAGCCCATCTCCGTTATTTGGATGTGGTCTATTTCCATGCCTTCTGGCAGAGCAAGAAGGGCTGCTTCTTTCATTGGACCTTCCTTAACAACATTTCGATCGTTCTTTCATAGCAGAGAATCTATCAGAGCCTGTCAAGTTCCCCAACGATTTTCGCCTCTCTTGTTATTGCAGAGTTAACCACCAAATCTGGACATGAGCCCCAAACAGCAGGAAAAAATGTTATCACCCCTATATTGCTGAATGGTCTGCCAGTCCTCAGTGTGCTCTCGTTGCTTTCATTTACGCTTGGGCACGGTGTAACCCCCAACACGATGAGATAGGCTGATACATCAATCGTACCCAGATTTTCTTCCATTTTCAAGTGCCTAGGCGCTTTTTGCTCAATCTGACTGACCATCTATGTCAAGTATCATACGGCGAGGTGTCATACATCTTGATACAAAGCTGCCTACTCTGGCTGTTTAGGCAATCTAGCCAGTATTTGGCGCAACAGGTTGTTATACTCAGCCTGATCTTTCCTGAGCTGAGAGATATCATCCTTTGTGGCCATAGAGGCTTCTATGTGGTCTAGGCGTGTCTCTAGCTTATCTAGGCGTGCATTGACCTCAGTGAATCGCTCTTGTACGAATGCATGCGCTTGGTCGAAGCCTCTCTGCACATGGTCAAAGAGTGCTTTTTGTTCGCTGGATAGCTCTTCAGCAGAGGCTTCAAGGGCCGTTGTTCGTTTCTCCAGTGCTGAGACTCTGAATTCTAGTCTTGGTTGCATGAGTTGGGTCCTTTCTGCTCGTCTAGGATTGAGCCTTCTACAAATCCCTTTTTGCCGAGCTTCTTATACGTTTCAATGCTCATCTGTTCATACCATACATGATCGAACCCGTCTATGATGCTGTTGTAGACATCATACGTCTGTCCATCGATGTGTGCAATTGCCTTTTGACTCCCTTCATCTCCTACAGATTTCACATCTGTTAGCCGCACATTCTCAACAATACGTCCATCAATGAGTTGTACAGTTGCCATGGGTTGGGTCCTTTCTTTCAATTCTTACCTTCTCTGAGGGCCTGGGCCAGCTGATCCTGCTTTGCCTTGGTTGCTTCGTCGAGATTTTGGTCTTCTCCTGTAAGCCTGCTTAGCTGATCTAGCACGATCCTGATCTCTGCGATTTGTTGCTCGTTGAAGGCTTCTGCAAAGTTGGTGAGTATTGCCTCAAAGTAGCCTCTCAATATGATGTAGGCAGCAGAGTATGGATGGGGTGGTGGTGATTGGGGTGAGAGGAGCTGTTTATGGATGACGTTTAAGATGGCTTTGGTTTCCTGAAAAAATCGCTTGTCGCGTCTTTCTTCGTAGCTTGTCATGAGTTGGGGTCCTTTCTGGATTTCATATTCCATGTCAACGATTTGTAGGCCTGTATCCGGGGCGGGACGCTCAAAGAATGTTACCGTTGGATTATCTTCCGATGTGCTTATCTCAAGCTCTGCCGTCCAATCCTCGTCATCCTCATTGTATTCAATGCTGACTACCTTAACGCATGGTTTGTTATCATCAGCAAAATAGTTTTCAGCCCACTTGATAATTCGTGCTCGTGCCTCTTCTTCATTCATGAGTTGGGTCCTTTCTATTCCCAATCATCTGGATTAGCAAGCTCACTTTTAAGCCGTGCCCAGTGCTCTAGCTTGTGCTGCTTGTCCTGGTGCACAATCAAAGACGGGTCTATGCTCCATGCACCATCCTGACCTAGCGCCGAGATACGCAGAAAATAGGACATAGGGGAAAAGAGCAAAAAGAGTAGTATCCGACATTTTCACTTTCTACTTGATGCCCTCTTGAACGCTGGAACCTTAGCAGACATGGCAAAGTCTCGATCTTGAGAGCCTTAGCAGACGAAAAAGCCCGCTTTTAGATTGATTTGGTGCTGCTAACCTCAATTAGCAGTAGTACCTCTGCTCAAGGATGAGGTAGAAAGCTAAAAGCACGCTATTGCATCTCATGCCTATGTCCTAATTTCCGCGTATCTCGGCGCTGGGTCATCCTGGTTTTGTGTCATGCCTTTAGCTGTCATCTCTGAAGCATCATTGCATGAGTGGAACGCGGGTGCTCCTACGCCGAGATGGATCTGGTATGCATCTTCGTTGGCAAAATCAAAGAATACCATTGTTTCATGCACTAGTAGTTCTAGCAGCTCATATGGCTGTTCCAGGAACGAATCCTTGCCAGAGGCCATGATGAACTGATGCAAGTGAGCGTTTTCCCATCCCATCACGACCTGGAGCATCCGGTGCAAGCGATACAGGCTGATGTGGCCTGGGACGACAATGCGCCGCCAGATCGGCGGTTCGATCCCCGCCAGACGAATATGCAGGTGATACCTGTCGTTTCTCAGGATATTTTTCGCCATTCTCAGGAAAAATTTCGCTGCATAATCGCATTCTAGTGGTAAAAGCAGCAGATTTTCTCGCATATCTTTTCCTAGTGATATTTCTCTTGCTAGATTTCGGCTTTTGAGGCTGTTTTTGCCACACAAGGAAAACTTATCTGAGAAAAACGAAATTTTATGTGAGAAAACCTTGCTCACGGTGCTTCCTCTCCTGGATTTGGTAGCCAACAGCCTTCAATGCAGCCTTGCAGATATCCTCCGCACTGCCAAGTCGCAAGAAGTCCAGGAGACTATAGGCCAATGCGTTAGCAAAGTTCTTGACCACATCCTGGTCAACGGTTCGCAGATGTAAGACGATTTGCCAGGCATCCTCTATCCTGCGAAGCGGATTAAATGGCTGAGAGAAGACGGCCCAGTATCTGTGCCCGCCACCTTGATCTTCCCAGATTGCAGCAGGCTTGTCTTTGTCGGGTCGCTGACGATACTCAGACCAGGACTCGTAGCAAGGCCAGCGCAAAACGTCTGTCATGAGCAGGCGGATTTTGTCTTTATCCGATGTGGTTTGCCAATCGATGACATTATCTTCCACGTGTTATCCTTTCCGATTGTCAATTCTCAGCATAAATTTCGCAGTAATGATCGATAAGAGATGCAGAACAAGCACCTTTTCTCACCTATATTTTCGTTGCCCTGTCAAGCGGATCTAAGCCACCTATGCGAATTTTTACGTGAGAAAAAGTGTCTGTTTTGATCCGTTGAAATGCACCTGTGCAAGCTGGAAAATATTTGTGAGAAAAAAGAGCCACGTTTGAGCTGCAACGAAATTTTATCTGATCCATTTGCGAACGGAATTATGAGAATTGACAATACCGGGTGGTTGATTGGTAGCTCCCCATCGATCCATTTCTCCTGTCTTCCCATCTTGCCAGAGGAGGGCTGCTCTCTGCATATTTCCAGCAAGGCCGGAGAGGACCTAAAGAGTCCCGCGCCCTTGCTGCTCCGCTTGAA
>CBJMBI010000348.1:0-4753 GCA_966427955.1 uncultured Ktedonobacterales bacterium | reverse complement strand
GGGGAACAAGACATACACTTGTTCAATTCCGACAGTGGATTGAGCAGTTGCCAACGGACATCCTGGCTTGTCGACCTCATCTCTGTGTAGCCTGCGTCCATCTGTTATACACGATTACTCCACATGCTCTTCTCTACAGGTGGCTTGATCTGGCTGAAATGACGCTGAGAGCTTCACTCAAAGAACAGATGCCTGCGGAGGTCTCACAGGAAAGTCCCTCTTCGCAAGGGCAGCAAGAGCAAAGGGATCTCCTCGGGATGGCTTTGACCCTTCGTGCCTACCTGTTGAGCTATACAGCAGATGGACAAACTGCGTTCTCGCTTTATGAACAGGCTCAGGCATACCTGTTGCCAGAGAATGCAAGATTCCACGCTGTTGTCGCTATAGGAAAGTTATACGCCTATTCTAGTTCAGCCAATGATGCTCTGGCAGCAATCAAAAATGGGTATCAGGCTATGCTGCTCACTCAGGAGGCAAAACAACCTGCCGTGACTTTTGCCATGATAAGCGCAACTGCCATTCATCTGATCGGGGCAGGGCGCTTGCATGAGGCTGAACGACTGACTCAACAAGCCCTCCTGCCGGAGATACCATCTGGCAATCCTCAATTGCCATTGACAGGGTGGGTGATTTTCTGCCAAGCGGAGATCTTGCGAGAGCGCAATGAACTGGCTAGTGCATACTCTCTGGCCACAGAGGCCGTCTCCCTCTGTGAACGAGCCGCATCACTCACCTCACCCCTTTATCTCTACTGGGGATATGCAGTGCTGATACGTGTCTGCATCTCATGCAAAGATATGGATACGGCACGTACTTTCCTCCAGCAGGCTGAGCAGATTGGCCAATCGATGAACCAGCAGGTCTATTTGCATCTCCATTCCTGCTTTACTACCGTTGACCAGGTCCGGTTCTGGCTGGCCTGTGGGGAACTAGAGCAGGCCACACGCTGGGCTCAGAAACTAGATGTGACACAACAGCACCTCACTCCCTTTGCCCGCGAACGACAAGAGGTAGCTCGGGCTCGCATTCTTTTAGCAACAGATCAGCCAACGGCTGCCCTCCAGCGCTTAGAGTCTGTGCTACAGAGAGCCACCGCTGGTCAACGCTGGGGACATGTCATAGAAATCCGCCTCCTGCAAGCACTGGCACATCAGATGCTCCATGAGGAGCCCCAAGCACTTGCAGCACTTGCGAAGGCAATCCATCTCAGTGAGCCAGAAGGTTACCTGCGCTGCTTTGTGGAAGAAGGAGAAGCCATGGCGGTCCTACTCTGCAAGTTACAGGAAAAGCAACGCAAAGGTGGGCCAACTCCTTATCTCGATCGCGTGCTTGCAGCCTTCCCAAACCCGAGTCAGACTCTTGCAAACCAACCTAAGAGGATGGCGAAACAGACTCCGGACCAACCTCTGCTGGAACCGTTAAGTGAGCGTGAATTGCAAGTTCTTCAGTTAATGGAAAAAGGAGCATCAAATCAAGATATTGCACGAGAATTGGTCATTGCCATTGATACGGTCAAACGCCATGTTAGTCACATTCTTACCAAACTGGATGTGCAGAACCGTGTGCAAGCGGTCAGACAGGCACACAAGCTTGGCCTGCTCGATGAAACACACTGAAGGTTGTCTCACACAAACACCTCGCCCGTATGCCATTGTGGTCTTTCTTCCCCACCTTCTCATCTCGTCCTTCGGCCAGTCTTTGGCAGAGATCCTTGCTCACAACAGCCAGAAAGATCTCAAGTCCATCTGATTGCAAAAGGTAGTACAATAGAGATCAATCAGAGTCAAAGTTGATCTAGCTAGCGAGCCAAAGGCTGTGCAGAGAGCCCTAGTGGTGTCTGTGGTCAAAAATCAGCCTGCTTCCGCAAAGGATAGATAAGTATGTATTCAACCCTATCATCAGAGAACCAGCTGCTAGCTACCAAATTCTATGTCCCTGTTGCACCAGGGACGTTGATCTCTCGTCCTCGTCTCAGCAACTTGCTTGACAAAAGGCTCAAGTATCCCTTGACGCTGGTCTCCGCGCCCGCAGGCTTCGGCAAGACGACCTTACTAGCAAGTTGGAGCCAATCGCTTCAGGCAAGCCATTGCCAAGTAGCTTGGATCTCCTTGAATGAGGAGGACAATGACCCTCGGGTCTTCTGGATGTATGTGTTCACAGCACTCCAGACACAGCAGCCAGAACGTTTCGCCCCACTGTTGATGCAATTGCAATCATCAGAAGCTCGACTCTCCATCAAGCTTCTATTGACAGCACTGATTAATCTGCTAGCAGAGGGAACAGATCGCTTTGTACTCATCTTGGATGATTATCACCTGATTACGAATTCAGAGATCCACACCGCTTTGGCATACCTGATTGAGCATCTTCCTGTTCAATTGCGTCTCATAGTGGCAACACGTACTGATCCTCCTCTACCCCTTCCATTGCTACGAACACGCCAGCAAGCATTGGAAGTGCGTACCGATCAATTGCGTTGTACGGCAGAGGAGACCAAAGATTTTTTCCATCAGGTGATGGGGCTTCAGCTACCTGAGAAGGTGATCGAAGAGGTGACGGCTCGCACGGAGGGCTGGTTGGTGGGTTTACAACTGTTGGGGCTTTCTCTCCCAGAACAGGCTGATCATCTGAGTCTACTAGAGGAAATCAGGGGGGATCAACATTACATTTTGGACTATTTGACGGAGGTAGTATTGCAACGGCAACCACAGGAGGTACAAACGTTTCTGCTGTGTACATCGATTCTTGAGCAGCTCAGTGCCTCGCTCTGTGACGCGGTTATGGAGGGACATGGCAGCCAGCAGATGCTCAAACAACTCGATCAGAGTAATTTATTTCTTGTTTCTCTCGATAGCAGGCAACAATGGTATCGCTATCATGCTTTGTTTGCTGAGGCCTTGCGTTCCCAACTGGAGCAGAGCCATGCTGATCTGGTGCCCATCTTACACGCTCGTGCTAGCCACTGGTATGCCCAGCATCACCAGACAACCCCAGCTATTCTGCATGCCTTTCGTGCCAAAGACTGGTACTGGGCTGCTGAACTGATCGAACAGGCGTATCCTCCACTGCTCTCATTTACCTGGGGAATGACGAAACATACACTCGTTCAATGCCGACATTGGGTTGAGCAGTTGCCAGCAGAGATCTTGGCTTGCCGACCCGATCTCTCTCTAGTCTGTGTCCATCTATTATGGACAATTACTCCACATGCTCTTCTCTATAGGTGGCTTGATCTGGCTAAAGCAGGGTTCAAAGCACGAATGTCTGCGGAGGTCTCTCAGGTTAGCCTTTCTCCACAAGTGCTGCAAGAACAGAGAGATCAGCTTGGAAAGGTTTTGACTGGTTATGCCTATTTTAAGAGCTACGAAGCTGATGGACATACGGCATTCGCGCTTTATGAACAGGCTCTGGCATACCTGTCCCCAGAGAATGCCGCTTTTCGTGCCATTGTCGCCATAGGAAAGTCAATAGCCTATTATCTTTCTTCTGCCAATGATATCGAGGCATCTATCAAATGGGGGTATCAAGCTGCTCTCTTCACTCAGGAGGCCAAACAGCCTATTGTGAGGCTCAATATGATAGCAATAACTGCTATTCATCTCATGGCGGCAGGGCGTTTACATGAAGCAAATCAGATAACTCAGCAAGCTCTCCTGCCAGAGACATCGTCTGGCGATCCTCAATTGCCATGGATCGGGTGGATCACTCTCTGCCAAGCAGAGCTCTTGCGTGAGTGGAATGAACTGGCTTGTGCACAACCTCTCGCTACAGAGGCTGTCTCTCTGTGTGAACAAGCAGTGTCACACATCTCACTCCTTTTTTTATACTGGGGGTATGCCGTGCTAATACGTGTTAGCCTCTCATGCGGTGATTTAGACGCGGCACGCACTTTGCTCCAGCAGGCTGAACAGATTGGCAAGTTGATGAACCAGCTGGTCTATCAGTATGTACATTCCTGCTTCACCACCGTTGACCAGGTCCGGCTCTGGCTAGCCTGTGGAGAACTGGGCCAAGCTACACGCTGGGTTGAGCAATTGGATATCATGGAACTGCATCTCACTCCCTTCGCACGTGAACGACAAGAGGTGGCTCGGGCCCGCATTCTTTTAGCAACGGATCAACCAACCGCCGCCTTGCAACACTTAGAGTCTGTGCTACAGAGAGCCACCGCTGGTCAACGCAGGGGACATGTGATTGAAATCCGTCTCCTGCAAGCGCTGGCACAGCAGATGCTCCATGAGGAACCCCAAGCACTTGCGACTCTCTGGGAGGCCGTCCGTCTCGGTGAGCCAGAAGGTTACCTGCGCTGCTTTGTGGAAGAAGGAGAAGCCATGGCGGTCCTACTCTGCAAGTTACAGGAAAAGCAACGCAAAGGTGGGCCAACTCCTTATCTCGATCGCGTGCTTGCAGCCTTCCCAAACCCGAGTCAGACTCTTGCAAACCAACCTAAGAGGATGGCGAAACAGACTCCGGACCAACCTCTGCTGGAACCGTTAAGTGAGCGTGAATTGCAAGTTCTTCAGTTAATGGAAAAAGGAGCATCAAATCAAGATATTGCACGAGAATTGGTTATTGCCATTGATACAGTCAAACGCCATGTCAGTCACATTCTTGCCAAACTGGATGCGCAGAACCGTGTGCAAGCGGTCAAACAGGCATACAAGCTTGGCCTGCTGGAGAGAGAAGACTGAAGATTCCCTCTAGCAACACTCGTGTGCGGCTCTGGTCTCTCTCCTTTCCGCTGGCTTCCTTT
>CBJMBI010000347.1:0-4756 GCA_966427955.1 uncultured Ktedonobacterales bacterium | reverse complement strand
CCAGAGCTGCTGTCTGTCTATTCGTCTGGCTGATCTGCCAGCGGCGTGGCTGAGCTGGTTGTTTCTTCTCTGCCTGCTGGTGCTCAATGATGGATATGCTGCCAGTGCCCCTTAGAAAAGGGGTACTGGCTTCTTTATTGTCAATGAGAAATAAAAGGAGAGAAGAGAGGAGAAGAGACAGTATCAGGTAGGAATGCTTTCCTCGATAGCGACCGTCCCAGCAGCTCCATCGACGGTGACGTGTTGTCCAGTGACGATGCGCTCCGTTGCTCCTGCCACACCAACAACCGCTGGGATACCATACTCGCGGGCTACGACTGCTCCATGGGACATCATGCCGCCCATCTCCATAACTAAGCCACCAGCGGTAAGGAAAAGCGGCGTCCAGCCAGGATCAGTTGAGGGAGCGACCAGCACTTCGCCTGGTTCTAAGCGAGCGCCAATTGGATCGAGGATGACACGTGCCTGAGCCGTGACTCGCCCAGGGGACGCAGGAGATCCCTTGAGCATCCCTTCAGTGAACTCGCTAGCTTGTGATGTCACAGTCGGCTCAGTACCATCCGAGAGGAGCACACGTGGGAGATGGCGGCGTTGCAACTCGTGGTTGTAGCGAGCATGTCGCTCACGGATAATCTGGCGCAGATCCTCACCTGCAACGATAGCGCGTGCTTCAGAGAATGTGAGAAAGAAGATATCCCCAGCATGCTCTAACCATCCAGCCTGCTCTATTGACTTGCCGATGAGTAAGAGAGAGCGACGTATAGGTGCTAGGAGCAAGATGAGGCAAAACTTTGGCATTTCACGAAAGCCAGTCAGCGCACGTACTCGCTTCAGGAAGAAGCCAACCAGTCTGCTGCGTAGCCAACTTTTGCATCTGGCTCGTTGAATGAGTGTAGCAACCATGACTTCGGCCTCCTGCGCTCCACGATGGAATTGAACATCCGGTGCCAGATCAGGATCGTTCAGTTGAAGATAGTTGGCAAGCACACCAAGAAGGTGCGTGGGATCTTCAGACCAGCGCGGCAATCCCACGTCAATTTCGGCTACACCACGATGTCCGTAAACATGCAGGAACTCGGCTAATCCGAGCTGAAGCGTTGGAGGCAATGTGCCTTCACGGTACCGCAGGGCCAGTTGTTCGGGCGGTGTTTCGCAAACAACTTGAGCAGCGAGAGCATCGGTCCGTATGAGCGAAGCGAGCGCCCAAAGTTCGAGATCCATTTCTGTCGTTGGATTATGCGGCAACCCACGCAGCACGATCTGCATTTCATGAGGAGTGGCAAGATCCTCTAGCAGCTTGCTACTGAGAGCATAAGAACCCAATGCGCAGACCATTATTGGCGGAATGACTCTCAAGAGCCGCTTTGTTCTATCCAGTACGAGATGCTCAAGAGCAATCAGACGATCGGCAAGATCAGTAGTATCCTGTGTCGATGCTTCTTCTGCGGCTTCGTCATTGAGCGATTGCAACCATGCTCTCACCTCTGCCATGCGCTTGTGAGCGGTTGATGGCCAAAGCAATGTTTGAATGAGAGCGATTGGTGCTCGCGTTTCTGCCAATAGCGAACCGAAAGCGCGTATCAGAGGCCAACGAGGCGTGGGGAGGAGGGAAAGACGCGGATCTGTCATAAGCTGCTGGAACAGAGCAGCCGAGCGTGCTTCTGCAATCCGCGCTGCTCCCAGCAGATACTTGCGCCCAATCGTTGTGCGGAGAGCAGATGTAATATCGAAGAAGAGACGCCCACCAGCTTCGACAAGGATACTCAGGCCATGTTCAGGATTGCTGGGAGTGAGATGAATTAGCCCAGCTATAGAAGAACCGAGGAGCCGGAACAGAGCAATCCCCAGAGGGGTGAATGGACGATAGACACCCTGAAGGACGTTAAGGGAGAAGTAGACGCGCAGGATATCATCCCTCTCAGGTGCGTTGTCAGGCAGTGGGTAAAGTGTCGTTATCGGGCGTGACTGCACGAGCCAGAGCTTCCCTAAGGGATCAATGGCCCACTCGATATCCTGTGGCACTCCATAGTGTGCTTCGACTTGTGCTCCCAGTGCTGCTAAGGCGCGTATTTGCTCGTCGGAGAGGCAGGCACAGCCTTGGTTCGCACTGGTTTCAGTGCGTGTGATACCACCGCCCTCGGTCCCTCGGATAATGACCCGCTTATCACCAAGATGCCGCTCGACGATCTCGGCGGTAGTAGTATTGACGACGAAATGATCAGGATTGGTCGCACCGGAGACGACCGCTTCACCCAAGCCAGGATTAGCGTCAATAATGGCCTGACGCCGTTTGCCAGTCAGCGGATGAGCTGTAAAGAGAACACCCGAGACATCAGATTCGATCATGCACTGGACAACGACTGCGAGCCGTACCGTGTGCTGATCAATGCCCAAACTGGCGCGGTAGCTCACAGCACGATCTGTCCAGAGAGAGGCGAAGCAACGCCGGACAGCATCCAGCACTGCCTCGATGCCAACAACGTTCAAAGAGGTTTCCTGCTGCCCGGCGAAACTGGCAAAGGGAAGATCCTCAGCTGTGGCCGAAGAACGCACTGCCACAGGGAGAGATTTCCCAGCGCCCAAAACGTGATATGCTTCGGTGATGGCTTGAACCACTCTCGCTGGCAGAGATGCCCCGAGTAGGCAATTGCGAGCCACTTCTGCCAGATGTCTGCTATCTTTACCTCCAGTACCATACGCATCGAGAATCTTCTCAAGTCTCGCCTCTGATGCAACCATCTCATAGGCCACGGTGGTAATACAGAACCCAGGTGGTACAGGCAACCCCGCGCTCATGAGTTCGGCGAGATTGGCTCCCTTGCCACCGAGAAGGGCCAACGCGTCTTGCCGAAGAGCAGTAAGGGGTACAACAATGTCGGGAGCAAGGCTCGACTCACTCCATTTCTGTCTCTGCTCTTGAAGATCCACCCCGTTTTCTCCTCTGATAGAAATACCTATCGTTTTTCAGAAAGAAGATGAGAAGCACTCCTCATCCTACTATCTGATGCTTCATATGATACAGCATTCCAGTGACACTCCGCAGAGTCTCAAGGTGTAATGTGAAAGTGCAGAAAAACAGGCCAGTGTCGATGGGGGGGTGACACTGGCCTGATGCAGAGCCCAAGGGCTTGCTCCTTTCTAGCTGTTACAACCAGATGGCGGATGATTTCTTTCCTAACAGAGGGGCGCGACGGCACAGGGACGAGGCTAACGCAGCCATGCGTGGCTCTCTGCTATCCAGAGAGAGCAGGATGTCTCTGTGAGCGTACCCAAATGATTGGTTCATAGACTGCAGTATTTCTATTTCCTTGCTCCTTTCACTTCTCATCTATGAGCGTGCCCAAATAATTGGATCGTAGACTACATTTCTATACCCTCACTCCTTTCACTTCTTCTTGGAGAGGTTTCCCTCTCATGCTTCTACTATAAGGGATAGGAATCACAACGAGATCACATGAAAAGGGAAAAAGATCACAAGGGAATCACAAGAGGGCAGGGAAATTGTCGATTCCTAAAGAGAGGACTCACAGATGAAAGACATGTGATCAGTTCCTCCCACAAGATCTCTCATGCGAGAGATCCCTGATGCTGGTGATGTTCTCACCCTTTGGAGTGAGATTGACCCGCTTTTGGGGGGACTCGAACGTGGAAGTTGAGTCAGTGGAGCTTCATCAAAAAAGATGAAAAAGAAAGAAAAGCTAGTCTGTATAGATTATATTCTAAGTAGAGGATAAAATCATCTCTCTTGACAAAGAGATGATTTTATCCTTTTATCATCTTCTTGTTGTTGTCCCTGTTTTTCAAAGTCAACTGGACTGAGATATCCCAAAGCAGAATGTCTTCTTTTTCGATTGTAGAACACTTTGATATAGTCAAAGAGTGCTGTTTTGGCCTCTTTTCGACTTTGAAAGATATATTGACCAACACATTCTTCTTTGAGTGTCCCCCAAAAGCTCTCCATCATCGCATTATCACGAGCCTTCACCTTTTCTACTCATGCTCATCTGGATATCATGCTGATGCAGCATCTCTTGATAACTGGTGCTGGCATATTCACTGCCTCTGTCAGAATGATGAATTAAATCAACTCCTGGTCGTCGCCCGATGAGCGCCATATGCAGTGCTTCTTTTACTAGCTCCGCATCGTGTTGCTTGCCCATTGCCCATCCAATCACTTTCCGTGAATACGTATCCAGTACCCCTGCCCTGATTGTGCCATCCCTCTGCTGTGGCAATAAACGTGATATCGGTTATCCATTGTTTGTTGGGTGCAGAAGCTTCAAAATCACGTTTCAGTCGATTGGGCGCAATTGGCAAGCGGTGATTGCTGTTCGTTGTTCGTGCTTTGCGCCTCTTTCGCGCGACGCACTGATGATATTTTCCTGCATCAGTCGAACAATTCGTTTCCTCCCGCAGTGGATGCCCTGTGCTTTCAACTCGGCGTGAATACGAGGACTTCCATAGACACACCTATTGGCATGATAGGCATCGCAGAATACGCTCCATAAGCTGTTCATCATCCCGCTTCCTCTGACTTTTCCCTCTTTTGCGCCAATTATAATATCCATTTTCAGAAACTTCGAGCACACGACACTGACGCGTAATGGGAAAAAGATGGCGATGCTCATGAATGAACTGGTATTTTACAGATGGGGCACAGTGTCGATGCCCAACGCTTTTTTTAGGATTTCCCTGATCAGTCCTCAGAATTTCAATTTCTCGCTTAAGTTTTCTATTTTCCTCTTCTATTGGAATT
>CBJMBI010000346.1:0-4766 GCA_966427955.1 uncultured Ktedonobacterales bacterium | reverse complement strand
AAAGATGAGACTGCTCGATAACAGTGATACGGTGAAAGGATATTAGCATGCAAGAACCTGAAACAGGCGACAAAGTGAGATATGTCGATGAAAACGGGACAATCCTTGATGCTAATGTTCAATGTGCATTTAGAGACGGGCCTGTTAACTTGCGTATCATAGACACAACCTACGACATCTTGCGTGTCTCCTATGATCATGAGAAGGGGCCTAATACATGGCATTGGGGGAATGAGGAATGAACCCAATTAGCGCGTCTGAGCTAGAGGCTATCCAGAATGATCTAAATGCTCTGCTAGACAAGGATTGCACGATCAAGGCACCGTCTACCACAAATGATGCATGGGGATCGCAAGCAGAGGATTACACCGTAGTAGGAACCTGCAAAGTGCTGGTAAGTCAACCTAGCGGCTCGTTACTCGCAAACTATGAGTTTATCGTGGGTGACCTCAACACCTGGATGGTAAAAGCACCCGTGGGGACAAACATTCGAGAGCAAGATCATCTGGTGATCGATGGGCAAACACTTGTAGCTCAGGTAGTGCTTCAGCCTAAGAGCTACACGGGATTGTTAACCGTCTTGGCCGCGGAGGTGAAAGCCTCATGAATGAGTTCAACCACTTTGACGAAGTAGCAGATGCACTTCCAGGCATATTGAGCAAGGTAGTACGCAAGACTGCGCTCGATATCCAGTCCGATGCACAAAGCCTAGCACCTAGAGACACAGGTTTTCTTGCCAATAGCATCTATGTGAAGACGAGCAAAGACAGTACCTACTCTCAAGTAGAACAGCCGACCAAGAAGGATGCATCTCTCTTGCAAGAGGTAGAGAGTCCACCTGACGATCAAACGGCATATGTAGCTGTAGGTGCTAATTATGGTATCTACGTAGAATACGGGACTGTACATCAGTCACCACAACCGTATCTCACGCCAGCGGTGGAAGCTGGTCAAGAGGCACTGGAGAAGGCCGCTAGTGCAATCGAAGGAATGATTGGGGATGCTCTGAAATGACAGCAGTGCATGAAATTGCTACAGGCTATGCTTTCCTGTACTCCACACTACAGGCCGACTCGACATTGGCAAGTCTAGCGCCTGGGGGAATACATCGCTCGATAGCACCTAATGGCACGGCTACACCTGTCATCATCATTTCGCTGCAAAGTGGGGTTGATGTAATAACGGCAACTGGTGTAAGGCTAATGACCAATGCTCTTTATCAGGTTAAGGCAGTCGGTCCCGCTTCAGACATGCAATCAATCGTGAATGCTGCTTCTCAACTAGATATCACGTTGGGTGGAAGTCAGGGTATCCGTAACGTATCGGTAAGCGGAGGTGGATATGTGCTTTCTTGTGTACGTGAGGGACCTCTTGCGTATGATGATAGTAAGCTAGTTGTAGGTCAATTATGGTCATATTTAGGCGGGTTATACAGAGTATATGCAGAGCAGAATTAGGAGCATGAAATGCCATTCACACCTGAAGTGAGTTCGATAAACCAGCGTAACCAGATTGGAGCTGAAAGCACCTCGGCTCTTGGTACTGCTGTTGCTTGTAACAGGATACTAGAGTGCTTTGACTGGACTATAGGTATAGACGGTGATGTACTATTCTACCGTCCAACTGGCCGCAAATATGCTAGTACGCAAGAGCAGAATACTGAATATACTACAGGCACTATAGCAGGTGAGATGGACTATAACGGCGTTATTTATCCGTTGGGGGGCGCTATGGGTGCTGTATCGGCTGCTGCGCACGGTGCTAGCACAACTGCAAAGGACTGGATATGGACGCCTCCCGTGACTGGCTCGGTTGTGCCGCAAACTCTCACACTTCAGCAAGGCGACTCGGTACGTGCTCGTCAGGTTGCCTATCTGCTCTTCCAGCAATTCGGCTATAAAGCTGAAAGAAAGACCGGAATGCAGATATCTGGTAAATGGATGGCACAACCACTTAGCGACAACATCACGATGACATCTAGCCCGACCACGATTGCTATTGCTCCTATCGTTGGTAAGCATCTCAACATCTACCTAGACTCAACAAGCGCTGGTCTTGGTACTACTCAGCTCAACAAGGTACTCAGCATAGACTATACATTTGATAGCGTCTATAACCCGTTCTTCCCTCTCAACAGGGCTAATCTCGGTTGGACATCTCACGTAGACACGGCACCTACCTGCACGATCAAGCTGCTCATGGAAGCTGATGCGAACGGTATGGCCCCACTCAGCTATCTAGAGAGCGGCGTTACTTACTACCTTCGTGTAAATGCACAAGGTGCTCAGATTGCATCAGACGGTCCAGGGGCGGTCTACTACACATTTCAGCATGACATGGCTATCAAGTTCAATAAACCTTCTCCATTCCAAGACAAAGACGGGATATACGCTCTCGAATGGCAATGTCAGATAGTCGAAGATCCAACGTGGGTAACAGGGAAATCACAAGTAATAACTGTAACAAACTTACTAGCAACACTTTAGAGGGAATACATGCCAGTATCCGTAGGTCAAATTGCATCCAACACAGCAGAGGTCAAGATACCTGTAGGTGACGATTTCGTCACCGTAAAATACGCACCTGGACAAATCACGGAAGAAACGTTTCAACAACTTTCTTCTCTATCCAAGCTGCAAAATGTCTCTGAAGATAATATCAGTGATATAAGTTCCATTTTTGAGTCTTTAAACCAGATGCTTGTAGACCTGATCAAGTCATGGGACCTAACAGAGGAAGACTGTGAAACGGTAGTACCGTTAACCGTAGAACGGCTGTCAGGCAAGGTACAAGGCGTGCCAAAGATACCGCTCGTGTTCCGTTTGCAAGTGGCTGGGGCTTTGATTGGCGATATCCGCCCGGAAGCGATGACGCCTCAGACGAAATAAAAGGTTTGAGGCGATACATCCTAACGAAGGGGAATATGGGGTTTTGTCCTGATTACTACCCACTCTTTATAGCAGCGGATAGATGTAATTGTTCACCAATGGAGCTTTTAAAACACAGCGTGTGGTGGAGGGACAAAGCTCTAATAATCAGTACAGCAGAGCATGAAGCGCAAGAAATTATCAATAGCAGAAAGTAAGATATGCCAACAGTAGCAAGCCTAGTAGCAGAAGTTAAGATCCAAGGTGCTGATACTGCCAAACAGCAGCTATCGAACGTAGGACAGGCCGCAAAAGAGACACAAAGCGGCTTTGGTGGCATGCTGCAATCTGCTCTGGCCACGGCTGGCGGGTTCGCTCTTTTCAATGTTGGTGCTAAGGCTGTGGGCTTTCTGAAGGATCAGGTGGTTGGGTCCCTAGACGCGGCTATGAAGCATCAGCAGGTGATGAGCCAGACAACCCAAGCCGTCAAGAGTACGGGAGGTGCGGCTGGCATGACAGCCCAAGCCATTCAAGGTCTAGCTGAGTCCCTCAGTAAAACAACGACTTTCTCACAAGACACAATCCAATCTGGAGAAAATCTCCTCCTCACTTTCACAGGCATTGGTAAAGATGTATTTCCAGCAACAACCCAAACCATGCTTGATATGGCACAAGCCATGCATATGGGACCTGAGCAAGCGGCTATGCAGCTCGGGAAAGCGCTTAACGATCCTGCCAAGGGGTTGACAGCTCTCACTCGGGAAGGCGTTACGTTCTCAGCTCAGGAGCAAGAGCAGATCAAGACCATGATTGCGCATAACAACGTGGCGGGTGCGCAAAAGATCATGCTCAAGGAGTTGCAAACTGAATTTGGGGGAAGTGCGCAAGCGGCTGGGAAAACCTTTGCGGGTGCTCTCCAAATACTCAAGAATAATCTGGAAGACGTAAAGATCAAGATAGGAACTGCTCTACTTCCGATCTTAGGCCAGCTAACGGGATGGGTATCATCTAATGTATTGCCTATTTTAGGTAAATTTAGCGATTGGATTTCTAATATTGCTGTACCAGCTATTCAGAATTTTGGAACAACGACAAACAGGGTCTTCAACTCTCTACCAGTTCAAGTTTTCTTCTCCAGTGTGCAAGCGTTAGGCGCGCAACTTGGCAATCTCTTCAACACTATCGGTGGCGTTGCTCAGATGATCGCTGGCCAATTCTCAGGATCATTTAATGGAGCTGGCAAACAAATCAATGATTTAGCATCAGGAGCATTATTTACATTAGATGACATATTAATACAGGTTGGTTATAAAATACGAGATTTTTCTAAGTTTCTGAATAACTTTGATTTTAGCGAAATTATAGGGAATGTTAAATCATTTGGCTCATCTCTATCTAGTCAGCTTGGTCCTCCACTCAAAAATATTGCGGGTTTGCTCGGAGGTGAATTTGGGAAAGAGCTGAAGGATGTTGGTCAAGATGCTCAGCAAGTAGGTCAGTGGTTCATGTCCTCAGTTGTGCCTGCCTTCAAGCAAGCTCTTCCAGGTTTCGAGAACCTAGGCAAGACAATCCTTACCACGGTCATTCCTGCATTTATCCAAATACGCGGCGTGGTAGTTGATGTACTGCAAAACGCTTTTGACAAGTTCGCACCAATTCTTGAGAAGATAATACCACCTCTTATTAAGTTTGAAGGTATTATAGCTAATAATGTATCAAATGCTCTAAAATTTATCACGCCTTATATACTGCAAGCTGTAAAGGCAATTGGTGACTTTGCAAATGATCTCATAAATAGAATTGCTCCTATAGCTTTGAATGTATTTAATGCAATATCAGATGATGTAAAAACATTTTCAAAGATATGGGCGGTTATCTGGCCTGGGATATCTCAGATAC
>CBJMBI010000345.1:0-4772 GCA_966427955.1 uncultured Ktedonobacterales bacterium | reverse complement strand
ATCGAGCGAGAGCATAGCATTAGCTGCAGCTAACGCATCATCATAACGACGCATATCTAAATAAAGACTGGCTAGTTCAGCATACCGACTAGGATCAGACGGGCTCTCATCAATCCGTTTCTCCTGCTCCAAAACACGTCGCCACTGATCATTGACCCATTCACGCACATCAACCAGATTACTAGCAGCCAAAACATTCTTATCATTAAGTATGCGAGCCTGCCGATAAGCCTGGATTGCATCCTGGTAGAGATTCAGAGCACGATAGGCATCACCAACATTGACATAGAGTTCATCACTCTCAGGATCTAGCTCTAGTGCCTGCTGAAATGTTTCCAAAGACTCTTCAAATAACCCCATCTGACTGTAAAGATTGCCTAAATTGATATAGGCATCGATGAGCTGGGGATCAAGATCAATCGCACGTCGATAGCCAGCAACAGCCATCTCGGGATCATTCAGATATTGTTGTGCCAAAGCCAGATTATAGCGAGCACGAGCATTATTGGGACTTAGCTCAACAGCACGAGCAAAAGCCTGAGCGGCTGCTTCGTAATCTCCCTTTTCAGCAGCAGCATTGCCTTTATCTGTCCAGACCTGCTCATCACGGCTCAGCTCATCCCGCGGAACAAAATGGATTGGGACCGCGTTTTTCCTATTAGTATTTGCTTCATTTTGCATCTCATTCATCAGAATCGCGCAGCGTGGAAAACCCCTGCATTTATACATGAAGAGGAAGCGCTGCCTCCTTTTTCTTGTTCTCTTATTGAGGGAGAGCGTTTTTATCAGGAACGCCTGAACCTTTTAGCAAATTTTCGTTTCTAGATCTATTTTATCATACCGTTATCCAGAAGCCCCCTACACAGGAATGATCCCTTGCGAGGAAAGGCCAGATGATCTTTCTGGCCTCCACAGCAAGAGATCATGAAGACACGAAGACCAGAGTTCTACCTTGTAACTCGCAGAGTTAAATGAAAATCGTAGCGATTGGCAGGTAAAAAGGCCTCAGAGTACTCGATAGGTATGCCAGTCTCGTCAAAAGTTGTAGACAGGAAACGTAGACCGATTTCCCCTACAGGAAGATTCAATAGCTCCCCTTCCCTCTCATTCGCTGTACCAGCTTTGAAAACCTGTTCCGCAATATACGGTTGAAGACCTTCAGAAGCCAAGAGAAGGTAAAGTGAGCCATCCGCAATCTCCTTAGCGCGCTGGTAGACCCCAGCAGCACGCGGATAGGGCAGGTAAACAATTTCGTAAGCAACAGCAACGTTATCCGCAGTACGCACGCGTTCTAGACGCACTACTTGCTCTTCATCTGTCAGACGCAATTCCTCACGCACAGCTTGAGAGCCACGAACTAACTCGCTGATAAACAACATTCCCCCCGGTTGTTTTCCCCGACGACGTAGTTCTTCAGAAAAACTAGTCAGTTCACTAATAGTGTGCTGTTGCACCCGTGGTTCACATACGAAAGTTCCGCGGCCATGTTGACGATACAACAAGCCCTCATGGACGAGCTCTGTAAGAGCTTGTCGAACAGTCGCACGGCTAACATGGTACTGTGCAACCAATTCAGGCTCCGAAGGAATTGCCGTATGCGGTGCCAAGTGACCAGCCCGAATTTGTTGTTTCAGCACTTCTTTTAATTGATAGTAAAGTGGTAAAGGATTTGATCGTTCTAGGGTTGGCATATATGGTTCCCCTTATGTCCATACAACAGATTTTAGTATAATGGTGTACAGCATGAGAAGAATATACCACAGATACGGAAAATAGTCGAGGGAATTTCCGACGAATTTTGAGGAAAAACCAATGTGGCCCGACAAATTCGTCAAAATAGCAGGCCACATTTCTATTAGCTAAGCAACAGCAATGCCATTTTCTACCAAGATTCGATCAATTTCACTTTTCAGGCGAGAAGGATGGGGTCCTACTAAGCGTCCAACAGGCTCTCCGCCTTTAAAAATTACCAAGGTTGGAATAGCCTGAACACCTAGATGAGTGGGAGTCTTGGAATGTTGATCAATATCCATTTTGGCAAATTTGAGCTTTCCCTGGTACTCATCACTCAAACGCTCGAATACTGGCCCAATGGCACGACAAGGACCACACCAATTGGCCCAAAAGTCCACAATCACTGGCACATCGGACTTGGTCACCTTGTCCTCAAAATCCTGATCGCCAACATAAAACAGATTGGCATGTGTATCCATATGTTTTAACACTCACTTTCCGATGAAAATGGTTCTCTGTCATTCCTAAACTGAAGGCCGATATGAACCAGACCTCACAGTCATCAAAACAAGGCACTACATTGCTTTATTCCACCTTGCACCCACTAGACCATTGGAGAATACCCAACCCATCGAAAAGCAAAGTGGCCGCTTCTCCATCTCTAGCTATCTTCTGTTGCGCCCCCCACCCTGCAAGATCGTAAGTAACTGTAGGATATACAAGAATAGATTCAGTATATCCAGGAAGAGAGAAACGGTTATACCAATGGCATTGGGCAGAGTATTAGCCAAGTATTTTGCCTTCTGCACATCATAGAGAATGTAGCCACAGAAAATACCTATACCTGCTATGCAGATCACCAACGCGAAGAATGTGCTGTGGAACAAAATGTTGATCAGGCTGGCAACAATGAGCAGAATTAGCCCAACGAAGAGATAATCTCGCATACGTGAGAAGTCGGTCTTTGCCACCCATGCATACAATGCTAACGTGATGGAAGTGACGGCAGTGATCAAAAACGCCTCCGTCACGATATTGCCTAATCCCAGTTCATAGTAACTACCAAGAAGAGGACCAATGGCCATACCTTCTATGAACGTAAACAGGTAGAGCAAGAATAGGTTAATTCCAGGCTTGTGAATCATCGCTTGCAGGGCAAACAGGACAACGATACCAGCAATGAGCAGAATCAATGCCCCTCCCCCCGATGGAAGCAAAGCCGAGCCCACAAAAGCCCCGATCGTTGCAAAAAGGAATGAGAAGGATAGCAAACCCATGACTTTGCTAACTAGACCACTGGCCTGCACAACATTATACTGGGACACCGTTTGAAACTGGTAGCGAGAACCAAAGGAATTTCTTCTCCCATAGTCGCTAGTGTTTCTCGGACTATACATAGTGAACCTCACGGTCTTAAAATCAGAATAGTACACAGCTCTTTTCTTGCATAAGCAAGAGCAGTTTTCTCCGTATAATATACGCAAAACAACAGTAACTAGTTACATTGCTGGGAAGGAACGACAAAAAGGCGTCGAGGTTCACAGACGTGTTTGCATACACAGGACCATGGTATGCTAGCGCTTCATCAACGCTCTTTTGACCGATAATTTGCTCTAGTTAAGAACCTGATCTCGTTGTCAGTTTGCTGATGTCAGAGCATTAGCTCAAGTGGTTGCTCCTACTCTTAGGAGATTTGGTCTCTTGAGTCGCAGGTACCACTTTTTCAGAGCTGGCCATCTCAGCAATATTCGTAATATCGCAAGGTGGATGGTTATTCTCTGCATGCCAGTAAAAAGTGCTACCTGCAGGCTTATACATGGGACTCCCACAACGAGGACAGTTAAAGGGGGCATATTGAGCTTGGCTTATTTTCATGCTGGGTTCTCCTCATCATAGAGCACGAAAATTTGCATCACATAACACGCTTATCAGATTACATGACACTCCATACACCACAAATTTCGCAATATGCAATACCAACTTCACTAAAGGCCTTACTACGAATGCTCCAGCAATCATAGACAATACCAAGAGAGCCACAATTCCAACAGCGAGCCCGTCCACCCGCTTTGCTCTCCCGCTCTAAGTGCTCAAGTAAGGCTCGACGCGCCTCATCCGAACCAGTATAGCCTGGATTGTAGGCAAGATGAAGCAGATTGCCCAATGGCAAGCTAATTTCACGCACAGGCGCCTGCGATGAGGCCGCACCTACAGATGTTGAGAGAGATTGCGGCGCAGGCGGCTGCGGCGGACGACGGAAAAGTTCTCCACGAGCAGTACGGCGTCCACCTTCTAGGGTTGGCATAGATGCATGTGCATAATCCTGCCGTTCTATACGCTCTCCATTCATCACAGGAGTTTGAGGTATCTGACTCTGGGAAACTGATGAATATGGGGATACCTGAGATGGCTGAGAGCCAGAAATTGAAGATGATGGTTGCAAACCCGGTGCAGACTGCCCAGGAACAAAAGGATGGAAAGAAGCTTGTGGTGCAACAGTAGGTGATGGCTGGCCAGAGTGATTCTGCACAACCTGACCTTGATTCTGCTCCTGCCTCTCAACACGTTGAGAAGGCTCACTTGATTGCTCGGCAACAAAAGCTTCTGTAGCGTTTTCTAGCTGATCAGCAAGATGGTTGTTATTCTCTGGCTGTTCAGGCGGGTTAGCACGTCTTCGTCGGGATATAGGCATTGGGGTACGCTCCATTAGAAAAGAAGTAGTGTCCACATATGTAGCACATTTATTTTATCACAACACAAGGAGGAACAAAAACGCTCTAGTATTATGTGGGGCAAGCCTACATCTTTCCAGCAAAGCCTATCTGCTTACCCCCTTTGCAAAGCCAACAAGTTTATTTTCAAGCTAAACTGTATGTCTAGTGCAGAGACGCCTACTCTCTAAAGAAATCGGCGTTGATTTTGATAAAACTCTTCCACTCGTCAGGCACTGCAGACTCTTCAAAGATGGCAGTTACGGGACAGGCAGGCTCACAAGCTCCACAATCAATACACTCATCAGGATTGATATAGAGCTGCTC
>CBJMBI010000344.1:0-4804 GCA_966427955.1 uncultured Ktedonobacterales bacterium | reverse complement strand
ACCATCCAAGATAACTTGAAGCGGCTCAGCAAACGACGAACTGGGCCAAGTTCTTCAATATTGAGCTGACGCGCCAGACGCAGATAGAGGAACGTCCCAACGAGCATTTCAATTGCCAGCTTGAGGAATTTCGCGACGATACCCAACGTACCAGATGCAAGAAAATTTGCACCATGTGGATTAGTGGTGTTGAATATGTTATCGAGGATAAAACGCACAACTCCTAATCCAACACTCATGCCTGCAGTAGCCAGCAGTACTCTGCCAATAAATGTCAGGAGAGAACGTTGAAACAATCCGCCAATGCGCTGGTGCAGGAGAGTGAAGAGCACTAGAGCCTCACCAATACTAGCAAGCGCCGTTCCCAGTGCGAGGGAGCCCATACCCCACGAAACACCTCCAAGGAGGGAAAATGGATCAAGCAGTACAAGACTGAGCATGGTGTCGAAGATAAACTGACAGATACTGATGATAACTGGTGTCTTACTGTCGCGCATGGCATAGAAGGCACGTGTGAGGATTTCAACAGATGAGAAACCCACTAGACCTACGGCAAAGCAGGATAGTGAGATTGCTGTTGTTTGGGCATCATTGAGCGAAAATAAGCCGTGTTGTAGCAAGGCCTGGATAACCGGCAGACTGAGGATAATCAAGCCTGCGCTAGCAGGAAACGACAAAAAGAGGATACTGCGCAGTGTTTCGAGAAGAGTTGTGCGCACACGCTCCCATTTTCCCCTGGAGACGTACTCTGTTAGCGTAGGGAAAGCGGCAGTAGACATGGCCATGCCGATGATACCCAGTGGCAGCATAACTAGTTGGTAAGCCTGATAGTACTCTGTCTTCAGGCCATCGAGTGCTGAACCGATAGCGATCACTCCGAGCAGGCCAATCATATAGCGGTTGACAATAGTAGTAAAAGAGAACATAGCAGCATTGATAATACGTGGAATCATCTGCTTGCCGATTTGATGCACAGCCGGATGACGCCAGTCAAATGAAGGTTTATAGCGCATGCCTACGCCTTTAAGACCGATGAGCTGGATGCCAAGTTGCAAGAGTGCACCAAGTACGACCCCGCCACCCGCACAATAGACTGAAAAGGTAAGGTCAGCATTGCTTGCGGAATGTCCCCTAATTGCAAGGTAAAAGCCAGGAATGAGACCGACAATCAGACCAACGTTGTAGAGCACTGTGCCAATGGCAGGCAAGAAAAAATTCTGGCGTGCATTGAGTACCGAATTGACGACCACGCTTGATCCCAGAATAACCGCTTGCCAGAGCATAATACGGACCAGCCCAGTGATCAGATTTATTTCGAGCTGATAATCGGCCTGGGTGTAGTTAGGAGGAATAGGATTATATAATTTGACCAGTGGGCCAGCAAAAATAATAGCTATAACAGCAAGCACAACCATCAGAGCAGTTGCCAGAGTAAGGGCCGTATCAGCGATATGCCAAGCTGTCTTCTCGTCATTATCGGAAACCATGTATTTAGTGAAGACAGGAATAAATGCCGAACTAAGTGCGCCTCCTGCTACAATATTAAAGATAGTATCCGGTACAATAAATGCCTGATAGTATGCATCTGACACAATGGATGCTCCAAAGATAGCAGTGAACATACTCTGGCGAACCAATCCGAGGACACGGCTGGCAATAAATGCTCCTGAGAGAATGATGGCCGCTCGCCCCACGCGTATCTTCTGGATTGCAGCGGTATCCTGAGCCGGTTCGCTAGCGGGTACAGTAGTTGCTTTGACTGCTGTTGGTGAAGTGCTATACCCTTGGGGATTATGCACTGACTGTGAATTGCCAGGAGCAGCAGCAGCTTGAAGAGAGTCCAACTGAAGAGGGGGGGAGCCTTCTGTCGACCAATGAGGTGGATTTGTAGGATTAGGTCGATGCAGTTGACTATTCCGCAGCATGCGCTGTTGCCGTAATTGCTGTAAACGTTCCATGCGTAGTTGAGGCAAGGGTTGGGAAGGCTGGGGTGGATTAAAAAACTGATATTCCATGCCTTGACCATAGCCGAGCGATGTCCCCATATCGCGGATTGGTTCCTGATAGCGTGGTGAAAGAGGGGTTGTGCGTCGGGGGCGCACTAGCGTAATATCCTGTTCCGCAGACGCTGGTACAGGTGAAGGTGGTGGAGGGACGTTGGGCGGCACTTGCGATGGTTCAAGAGATGGAGATAATTGCTGTCCTAATGACCCTGATAATCTCTGTGGCTGCTCTTGTTCATATTGCCAGTTATATCCTGGCTGATTTACCTGCCTCTGAGTAGAAGGTAATGGCTCTTGCTGGTGTTCGTTTTCCATGAATGCAATCTTCATCCAGTATCTAATAGGTAGAATGCAATCGATTAGTATCTGCACTCCCTCTGAAGTGAAAGCGTTAGCTTTGTCCTCCTTTTGCCAAGAATAGCATATTTACAATTTTCTGGCTAGTTTTATTCTTTATAGGCTAGGCAGTGTAGCGAGCCATAGCTAAGCGAGGCCTTTTCTAACACAGTATAGTGGCAACTTGCAATGTTCTAATAGGGGAAAAGAGGGACAATTTTGGCATTGTCGGATCAGATCCTTATGTGAGTGTGTCATATATAACAATTTGTCCCTCGAGTCCCCCTAAATTTGGAGAAACTTTATTATATACTCCCAATATCTCTGAATTGGAGTGAGAGCAGTCATACTAACGAGATGGTATGAACAGCCATCGAAAAAGATTGTCATTTCTCTTCAATATGCCATATAACGGGAAGAGATCCCAAAAATATTCAAAAAAGGCCATTAAAAAGGCTGGAGAAAGCAACCATGCTAGTAACTGAAATCAATCACATTCTCGACGTGATTGAAAAGCCAGATTTTCTTGAATCTACATATACTGCCAGTGACCATAATACTGTAGCGGCTATCATTCATAACATGTGGGAATCCAAGTATTTACTCGAAGATAAAAATACGAATTTCCCTTTAATGCTTGCTCGTTACGAGAAAGAGAAAACAAACATGACAGATGAAACACGAGTAATCTACTTTGTCATGTTTCGTCTATTCTGTAATGAAGCTGCTATTCCTGAGTTAGTCTCTTACCTAGTTAGTTGTCGATCTGTTGCTCCACGTGAGAAAGTAAAATTTTTCTCGCCGTGGCATCCATTTTTCCATGCGGCAGAAGCACTAGAGACACTTAGTCATCATTACCTGCAAGTACCGACAGGAAGTGAAGTTCTCAATAATCTTGACCCCTTTCTCGGATATGTAATGCGATGGAGCATGGACAGGACAGTCAGACAGAGGCGGAAGATCCCTCGTGCCTAGCAGGCTCTGTCTTGAGTGAGGGGCTGGTCGAAGGAAGAGTTTCTATCTGGGCAAGAGACAGAGAAAATTCCCCCAAGAGATGCATTTCAGCGTGCGGTGAGATATAATAAAGCTGTTATCTTATGAATAACTCATCCAATCCCCCTTTGTATTTATCTATAGGTAGGTAGAGTGCATTGTCAGGGGGTCAAGCAAGCAAGAAAGCAGGCAATTGCGGTCAGGAATACAATCCCATTTTTGGGGGATGGGCTTGTAGAGATGGGATGCAAGACATCCCTCTTCGAGGCCTCACTCTCTTGGTTTTGTCCTCCCTTCCCAATAATCGGTGAGGGTCCCCAGAAAGGTTTTTTTATGGATAGAATGCTAGTGCAAGACCAGCTACGAAATTACGACCAATTGCAAAATAGTAATGATAAGCAACCGCTGCGATCTGGGCCAGGTGGTAGACCAAAGGGTCAATTGTCTCAACAACGGCCCTCGAATAATCTCAATAAGTGGCTTATTCTGATTGTTGGAATCATGCTTATCGTCTTTATATATAACTATTTTAACTCAGCATTTACTGCCAGTGTGCCATCGCAGGTTGAGCTTAGCTATGCGAGTTTCTACAAACAGGTTCAACAAAAAAACGTCAAAACGGCAACTTTTGTTGGCTCAGATTCTATTACAGGGCAACTGAGGACTCCTATCAAGGGACAAACTCAGTATCGTGTCTACCAACTACCCTATCCTGATAACCAGCTTCCTGCATTGCTTACTGATAGTGGAGCTGTTGTTACTGTAGAGAATGCACCTGATAATTCGCTCTGGATCAACCTGCTGGTCGGTGTTTTGCCTTGGGTCTTCTTGATAGGAGCTTTCATCTTCCTCAGCAGGAGGGCTTCGCAGGGCCAGCAGGGTATCTTTAGTTTTGGCAAAAGTCGGGCAAAGCTGATTCTTGAGGATCGCCCAAGCACAACTTTTGCCGATGTAGCGGGCGTAGATGAATCGAAATATGAGTTGCAAGAGGTAGTAGAATTTCTCAAGACGCCACAGAAGTTCCAGCGTCTAGGCGGCAAAATTCCGCGTGGTGTGTTGTTAGTTGGCCCTCCGGGAACAGGTAAGACGCTATTGGCTAGAGCGGTAGCAGGCGAGGCAGGAGTGCCATTCTTTTCTATGTCTGGCTCTGAGTTTGTAGAGGTGTTAGTTGGTGTAGGTGCTAGCCGTGTGCGTGATCTCTTTGATCAGGCCAAGAAAGCCTCGCCAAGTATCATCTTTATCGACGAAATTGATGCAGTGGGGCGGCAACGCGGTGCGAGTATCAATACCAACGATGAGCGTGAGCAGACACTGAACCAACTGCTGGTGGAAATGGATGGCTTTGATAGCCGTCAGGCTGTTGTCGTTATCGCCGCGACAAACCGTCCTGATGGACTTGATCAAGCTCTCTTGCGTCCTGGTCGTTTCGATCGTCGTGTGGTTGTCGATCGCCCTGACTGGAATGGGCGTCT
>CBJMBI010000343.1:0-4813 GCA_966427955.1 uncultured Ktedonobacterales bacterium | reverse complement strand
TTATCAATCCACCAATGCGGACCGCAAAGGTGGCTTCCAGCGCCAGTTGCAAGACCGTGTACAACAAGCCAACATCGCAGGTCATGAAATAAAGAATATCGACAAACAGATACTCACCCAGCAAATCCGCATCAATATCGCTAATCAGGAGATTACCAACCAGCAAAAACAAATTGACAATGCCAAAGATGTGGAGGATTTTCTCCGTAACAAATACACCAACCAAGAGTTGTATAGTTGGATGGAAGGCCAGATTCGCACGCTGTATTACCAAGCATATACGCTGGCCTATGATCTAGCCAAGAAAGCGGAAAAAGTGTTCCGTTTCGAACGGGGACTGACAACCTCCAACTTCATCCAGTTCGGCTACTGGGATGTTGCCCATGACGGCTTGATGGCGGGCGAGCGCTTGTATGTCGCCCTCAAACAACTCGAAGCCGCGTACCAGGAAAAACGCGCGTACGACTATGAGATCTCGAAGCCAATTTCCTTGCGGCAAGTGAATCCACTTGCACTGATCAAACTGAAGGAGACTGGAACATGCGAATTTACCCTGCCAGAAGTACTCTTCGACATGGATTATCCCGGTCACTATATGCGCCGTATCAAATCGGTCGCCTTGTCGGTCCCGTGCGTCGTCGGTCCCTACACGAGCTTGAATTGTACACTGCGCTTATCGAAACACAAATTCCGCACCAGTGCCATCGCCAAGGACAAAAATGACTATTTGGAGAAGACTGATCAAACCGACGACCGCTTCAGTACAGTCAATGTTCCTATCACCTCGATTGCGGTCAGCACTGGACAGAATGACAGTGGAGTGTTTGAACTCAACTTCCGGGATGAACGCTACATTCCGTTTGAAGGAGCTGGTGCTATCAGCACATGGCAGCTCGAATTACCCGATAAGTTCCGTCAGTTCGACTATGACACCATCACAGATGTGATTATGCAGTTACGCTATACAGCAGTGGAGGGTGGAGACAAGCTGAAAAAGGCAGCAGGCGACTCCGTGCAAGAGTATATCAAGAATGTAGAGCAGCTCAGCCAACAGGAGGGCTTGTTCACAGCCTTCGACCTTAAGCACGACTTCTCAAGCGAGTGGTACAAGGCTATCCAGCCTCCTGCAGGCGCTACTGAAAGGGTGCTAACGCTCAACAACCTGAACGAGCGACTGCCAATTTTTACCAAAGGACGGCAGCCAGACAAGATTCAAGCGACCGACGTATACTTGTTCACGCCCGCGCCTCTGTCATCTTCTGCCCTGGTGCTGACACAGGCAACTGACGAGTTTACATTCACAGATGGTCCGGCGGTGGGAACAATGAAAACGTTTGTAATAAAAGAAGACGTGAGTTGCCCAGTGACTAGCTGGCAACTGAAGATCCAAGACGTAAACACCAAGCTTGAGAAAATGTGGTTAATAGTAAGATATGTGCTGATGTGATGTAGTGGACCCCGGAAGTTGGACAGTGTCCATTTCAATGGAAAAGTGTATACTGTCAACCAACGGAGGTTCATATGAGCAAGCACAAGCACTATGATCCAGAACTGAAGATGATTTGCTGCAATTTTTCAGCCGGGAAGCTAGGTTTTCAGAGCAGGTAACGCCTATTACTTTCGTATTCATCCAGAAGGGTCATGTGAACTCATAAAGAAGATTGATAATGGTGGGACTTTTCTGGTAAATGTCAACATAACGACACATACAAGCAAAGATAATTAAATAAGACACTTGAGGAAGTCTAATGTAGTGTGACGGAGTTACTTTCTTGCTGAAGCTGTGAAAGTAACTCGACATCACCCAGCTAGGCTTGCTTTTGACGACACGCCTGAATGATACGGCGCACGGTCTCATGAGACACACCATAGTCTTGTGCGACTTTGCGAAGAGGCTCTTTATTCTCAATGACACGACGCAATACGTTGGGCCACTCCACAGCAGGAATACCACTGGGAGGTGTCAGGGAACTTGACCGCTCTTTTCCTTGCAGAAACTCATGTTGGTCCCGCAATCACCATCTCAACCACACAGAGCCGAGAAGCGTTTTTGCATGACCTCTCCCTTGTTGAGAAATCACCAAACCCGGTCAATTTCAAATCTGCTCTTCTCGCTGGTTTTTCACAATATATCCTCCCTCTTGCTTGAATGGCTTTCATATGAGATTGGTTGGTTGGTGTTTTGTCATGATACCCTTCCTACATAGCATTTTCCACATTTCCCTTCTCCGACTCTCCCAAACCGGGGCAAGCTCACGATACATTGGGTCCAAGCCCACACCCGTTGCATCAACAGGTTGTCAGTGAGGACAGAGCCCTGTGTCAGCACATTGGCCATACTGGCGATCAATCCAAATGCTAAGAGCAGAACAGAGATGCTTGAAGTCAGCTCTAGGGTATAAAGTATGGCCGTATCGATTTTCTCGATGCTGCGAAATTGCTTCATGATAGCCTCCTCTCTAGCGTTCATCAGAGAATCTGATCGTCTCGTCAGAGCTATGAGACGTGATAATGTCGAGCCAAAGAAATGGTGCATCTTCTTGTGTGTCGGTCAGAGAGACGATATAGTATGTCTGGTATTCTTCCCGTGGACTTTGAATGATGAGTTCGATCTCCGTTCCATCCGTGACCGCAAAATGGTACAGGTCTACAGCTGTCAATGGGGGGCCTAACGGGATATGCTTCGCTTCTTCCGTGAAGGTGAAGCCACAATCGCAGGTGGTCGCGATGCTTTGCCCTTCAGGAGTCAGTAAGTTCACTATCATGGTGATGAGCTTGTACCCATACTCCTGTCGGCAGATGAACCCACCCCTATACCTCGCAGTGAGTTTGGTCCTCTGGCTTCTCTTCAGCCCTTGGTTGGTCATGGTTTGTTCTCCTTCCTCAACAATAAAAACGTTTCTCCATGTGATAGACTGTTCACAAACGAAGTGAATAAGAACATGTATTTCTGAAAAGGCGGTGATATCATGTATAATGAGCCGGATTGGTCTTCCCTCACATTGCCAGAACTTCTTGAGAAAGCCCATGATTTTCAAAACAGGCGCACTCAAAGACGATGAGTATCTCTGCGTTTCTTGATCGTGCGCTGGATCGTCTCACTCCTGGCAGTGAGCTAGGAGCAGAAGTTGTTGCGTTAGCTGATAAAGCACGAGAGGTATATGAGACGATACTAGCATTACAGAGCGATATCCCGAAGGTAAAAGGGTCTGTTGACGACCCCTCTGTGCCCTCCTAACAGCAAAAACTTATTCTGTTCTTTGCTGCTTTCTCATTGCGCGAATGACTCTCCTGACAGCCTCGTAGGACACGTTATAGTCTCGGGCAATCTGACGCAAGGACTCATACTCTGCTCGCCTGAGCACACTATCCCAATCAGATGGAGGGATTTTCCATTGGGTATTGTTTAGGTCATTGGCTGGTTGTCTGCGTGGTTTTCCTGCGACAACTTTGGGATTGGTGAGGGCTGCTTCAAAGGGATTGGCCGATGGATCGCTCTTGGGGTCTGCAAAATAGACCAGATACAGTTAATTAATATCGCGAAAGAGAACTTCTAGGGGGATAAGACAGAGGTGCGACCTACGGATCAAAACCCGTCGGTTCCGTTTAGACTATTTGTAGAAATTTCTACAAATAGTCTTTTTGTTAAGGTGTTATTTGCATTATAAATAGAATTCTCACTTCTTGCATCTCCTTAAACGAGCTTGTGACCATAGCTTCTCTGAGAGGTATGACGATAAAGGGTCAGTTCATGCAGGATCTCAATCCAAAGAGAAGTTTTATCGAAGCAAACTCACATGGGCATCCCATCTTACTTGCAGAACATCATATCGGTTCCGCGATCGGACACAAACTCCATTCAATAGTGGAGGCATAGCCATTCAAGCTCAATTTGACCACGTTTTTGAGTTCTACCAGTTCCCCACTCCGAAGAGCGTTGAGCGCAGATTTGAATCATCAAAATTACAAGTCTTTGCTCATCCCGCTTCTCTGACATGTGCTTTTCATCAGCAAACATGCGTATAAGCTCAAAATCTACCTCTATTTGACCCCATTTACTCCTTTCGGGGGAGCGTATTGCACTCAACAATGAAAATACTCGTGGGCCTTGAGTTTCTCTCCTCCACAATGTGTGGTTGGGATCACGACTTCTGTTTTCCTCCTCAAGTCCCAGCAAGATGTTGGAAATGGTCAGGAACAAAGAAGTCCTAATGGGGCCAATGTTGGTGAAAACAAAGGACATAAAGGAGATGATGGCGTTATTGGGATTATAGCAAAAAAACACAATGGTACGATCTGATCAAAGAGATACTTCTGCGAAGGAAGGCAATACTGAAAAGGACAGCACGAAATGGAGCAAAGTAACGATAAGCGAAGTCGTATGAATACTGCCAGTCATGCTGTTGTTAAGATTTTAGCTCTATTTAGTCTTTTGTTTACAGGTTTCCAACTCTCTGACCATACTCGGCTCTCTTGGGCGATAGGTATAGCAGCAGTTGGTTTGTTCTTTTTTGTGACGGCATATTGGGAATTTGGCAAATTACTAAGGTTTTTATTTCTACTGATTCTTACACTCTGTTGGATATTTTATAGTGTCCTTTTAGTGATGGCACAGTATGGTATAGTAGTTTGTATAACACCGCTGATTTACCCAGAAAGTTACACTTTCTGCTCGATACATTTTCCTAATGGACAAGTCATTTCTAAAGTTATTCCTAATTGGCTTAATGGCATAGCTTATTATATTGCCAATCATCGGGTCCTTACCCTAGGATATTTTGCTCTTATCACGATTCCCCTCCTTCTTCTTTTC
>CBJMBI010000342.1:0-4866 GCA_966427955.1 uncultured Ktedonobacterales bacterium | reverse complement strand
AAGAGCCAAATGTGCAAGTCCTTGCTGATACGCTCAGGAGTTGTATTGATAGGGTTTGTGATCGGCTTGCACCTGAGAGGAAGTGAGTGGGGACAAGATGGGGCTAAGATGGGGATGAGATGGGGTTACCATGCCAAAACCTATCAACTATACTTTGCTTGTGTGAGGGGACATGTACATTGACAGAGTAATTATTCTCTAGTTGCCAGCAAGTGAGTCATGGCGAACAAGTCTACTCAACCCAAACAAGAAGTGGCAAGAGAGCACGCCTCTTCTCACTCTTCTTACCATTGACGGGAGCCACGATGTATGAACGGTGTCATGCTTCCTGCCAAGGTGGTATGACAGTTTCTGCAGATCAGAAAGGAGTGACAAAGCATGTATCGAGATGATGAAGAAGATAAAACTATTTATAAAGTCGTAGTCAATCATGAAGAGCAATATTCGATCTGGTTTGCAGATCGAGAAAATCCTCTTGGATGGCGAGACGTGGGGAAAAGTGGACTCAAACCTGAATGCCTTGCCTATATCAAAGAGGTGTGGACCGATATGAGACCGCTCAGTTTACGCAAACGCATGGAAGAAGCTGCCCGACAAAAAGAACTCTCTAATTGACATATCGCCTTTCAAGGACCATACAACAAGGTGTCTCTACAAGCTTCTTAGGAGGAGAACATGATCAGGAAATACTGCAAGGCATATTACCTAAAGGACCTCAGAGTCTATAGTGGTTGGACAGAAAAGCACCAAGACAACGAGTCGGAACTCACTGATGAGGACGTGGTCTATCTCTGGGATGATTTTACAGTGGTAAGAAGTCCAGTGCTTCCTGGAGGAGTGATCTTTGATGAGGTGACTCCACAGTGGCAGGATTTTTGTCAGACCGCGTTACAGTTCGAAATTCCGCAAGACTTGCGCTATGCTTACGAGCGCATAGAAGAAAAGTCATCTCAAGAACAGAGCGAGGTCGCTCTCTAAAGAGCATTTTTGCTGAAAAGAGCATTTTTGCTGATCCAATGGGGCAGTGTTTCCAGCCTGTCCAGACTGAAAGGAGTGTTTCAATGGATGATCTGGTCCAACGTCTTGCTCAAGGGGACCATCCTGTAACTGTTGGAGGCCCTAAACCCTCTCTTGAAGAATTTCGCAAGCGTGTTGAAGATATGGGCTACGTCTTTATCAAATTTACCAACACACGAGGTGGGACCGATTTAGGCGTACGCGTAGATAAAAGTGCCACGGACTTGAGTCAGGCATATTTCGATCAGGCCACAGGAATTGCTCACGTAGAAGGAACATTGACACTCAACTATGTCAAAGTTCGCTGCGTTGCAGATATTCATCTAGAGACATTGAATGGAACAGGACATCTGGTGGTTCTGGAAGAGGTTCATCCTTAAACGCTTGGTGTGAAATGCTGGGTAAGCCTTACCAGTTGAGTAAGGAGGCTTTAGCTAAAGGAAGGGTTTTCCAATGTCATTGACCAACCAGAAGAGTACGGACCAACAAACAACACCAACCGTTCCACTGTTACAGGAAATTGATTACATTGAGTTGTATGTTGGAAATGTAACGCAAGCTGCCCACTATTTTCGCACGGCCTTCGGCTTTACTCCAATTGCTCATGCTGGCTTGGAAACAGGACTACGTGACCGGACATCGATGGTTATGCAGCAAGGGAACTGCTCGCTGCTTTTAACAGCTCCCCTTCATTCCACTGGTCCCGTTGCTGAATATGTCCTCCGACATGGCGATGGGGTCAAAGATATTGCCTTTCGCGTTGAAAACGTTGAAAAAGTTTTCAACGAAGCGATATGCCTGGGTGCTCAACCTTTGCAGGAACCTACAGTACTGGAAGATCACACTGGGTATGTTGTGAAAGCCACTATTGCCACATGTGGCGATGTTGTGCATTCATTGATCCAACGCAATGGCATTCAAAAGACCTTTTTCCCTGGTTATCAGCCTCTGAAACCTCTCCAGGCTCCACAGACTGGCTTGCAGAGGATTGACCACATTGCGATCAGCCTTCCACTGGGTGAACTGCAACGTTGGGTCAATTTCTATTCTCAGGTCTTTGGGTTTCATCCGATCCATGAGGAAGGAATTTCCACTGAGTACAGTGCCATGCGGTCTGTTGCTGTTGAAGATAGTACTGAGCAAATCAAGTTCGTCCTGGTCGAGCCGATTCCTGGCAAACGCAAATCACAGATCGAAGAGTTTCTTGCGTTTCACCAGGGACCAGGCGTCCAGCACGTTGCATTCCATACTCAGGATATCATTCACAGTATAGAAATGCTTGAAGATTGTGGTATTCCTTTCATTTCTACTCCTGAAAGCTATTATGACATGCTGCCAGAACGCATCGGCTCAATTTCGGAAGATATCGATGCATTGCGTCGGGTGAACGTTCTGGTGGATCGTGATGAGTGGGGATACCTGCTGCAAATTTTCTCGTTGCCTATTCAGTGCCGCCCGACTCTCTTTATCGAGATCATTCAGCGGAAAGCAGCTCGCGGCTTTGGAAGTGGAAATATCCAGGCGCTTTTTAAGGCACTAGAACGTGAACAGATCAAGAGGGGCAATTTGTGAGGGAAATTTTGTGCAGGGTATGACAGTGCATCAAAACATGACTCTGGCTGGTTGGGCACAGGATGTCTGCCAGTCTACCATCCAACAGTTACTCACTGTAGCAACACAGCCAGACATTCTCTCATTTGCTCTTGGTCTGCCTGCTACTGAGTTATTCCCTTCTGAGGCCTATGCGCAAGCTACTGCGCACGTTCTTGCTACACAGCCCCATGCACTCCAGTATGGAACGCCTTGTGAGGTCTTGAAACACTTCATTGTTGAGCTAATGGCCTTACGGGGAATTGTTTGTAGAACCGAGCAGATCTTTCTCACAACAGGCGCTCAACAGGGAATGAGTTTGCTGTCACGTCTGCTCTTGGATCGTCATGCTCCAGTATTAGTTGAGGAGACCATTTACAGTGGCATACTTCAAGCAGTTGAACCGCTTCAACCACAATTGCTTCCAGTGCCAACTGACCCGCAGACAGGGATGGATCTCGATATGGTAGAAGCACTCCTGGCTGGCGGTCATCATCCGGCTTTCATCTATGCGATGAGCGATGGGCATAACCCTTTAGGGGTCAGTTTGAGCCTAGAGAAACGCCTGCGCCTGGTTGAACTAGCTAGACGATATGGCGTCCCTATCCTCGAAGACGATGCCTATGGGTTCCTCTGTTATGATGACCAACCACTTCCCCCCCTACGCGCTTTGGAGGATGAGTGGGTCTTCTATATTGGGTCATTCTCGAAGATCCTGGCCCCGGCGCTTCGTGTTGGATGGGTGGTCATTCCCCAAGCTCTGAGCCCTGTTCTTTCTACACTCAAAGAAGGAAGTGATATTAATACCGCAACATTTTCACAGCACATAGTCGCTGCCTACCTCGAGATGGGAGAGTTATCTGATCACATTGCTGTTCTGCGACAGGCATACCGCCTACGTCGTGATACAATGCTTCATGCTGTTACTACATCTTTTCCTTTGGGAACCCGTTGCTCTCAGCCACGCCATGGTATGTTTCTCTGGGTAGAGCTTCCCAGGGCAATAGATATGGAGATGATGCTGACGATCGCTATTGAGCAAAAAAAGATTGCCTTTGTTCCAGGCCTAGCATTTTCGACTGTCAGGAATGATGCCGTTGACCGTTCTATGCGCTTGAATTTTTCCCGTTGCGCTCCAGAACTTATCACACGTGGTATTATTCAGCTTGGAGAACTGCTTTCCGAATTGCCATAAGTTCCTTTTGATGCATTAAGATCAATATCAGATGCTGTACAGTTTTCCACACCTGGGAGATTCTACGACCACCAACAGGGCGCTTCTTTCTTCCCTTTTTCCCTCACTACTCGGTACACTTAACAGCAAAGGAGGTATGCATTTCCTGTAGAGAACCGTATTCCCTCATGGTAGCATTCCACTCCATTCTCAGGTAGATCAAAAAGGAACATGAGCAAGGAGCAACGCGTGCAAGAACCTTTAGAAATCGAACCACCACCAGGGCTCCTCACGATCCCACAAGTAGCAGAGTATCTTGGAGTGTCTCGAGCACACGTCTATAGACTCGTCAATAATGGACTGCCCGTAATCCGGCTTGGACGTGCCGTACGCATTCACATGACGTCATTACAGCGTTGGCTGCAAGACCAAGAGGAAAGCACTCATCTTTGATCATGTTAGTTCGTCCCTCAGTACAGCTCTTTGATTCTTGTCCAGAAGCCAGTCGTCGCAGATCTAGAGAGAGCACTGGCTTTATCACGATCTAGAAGGGGGACACAGCAGCCCTAAGTATCTTTTAGAAAATCATTGAGAAAGCGCCCCAAAAATATCTCTTGGCATAGTGTCTTACTAGAGCCGGAGCAGTTCAGACATACCCATGACCCACTAGTACCACCACTTGATAAAAGTGAGCATTATTGTACTATAAGAAAAGCCCGATTGATGGGCAACCAGACAAAGTAGAAGAAAGGACATATTTTATGGCAAGGCGCGGACACGGAGATGGTTCCATCTATAAGCGTAGTGACGGAAGATGGGCCGCAGGAATTACGTTAGAAGGAGGAAAAAGAAAAACCCTTTATGGGAAGACAAGAAAGGAGGTCCAAGAAAAGTTAAAAGTTGCACTCTATGAACAACAAAAAGGGATGTTAGTTACAGGACCACAGCAAAAAGTTGAACAGTTTTTAGTTCACTGGTTGGAGAATGTTCATAAACAGAGTATTCGAGGTCGAACATATGAGCGATATCCGCAAATTATCCGTCTCCATCTTGTCCCAGCTCTTGGGCATCATCAACTTCAGAAA
>CBJMBI010000341.1:0-4867 GCA_966427955.1 uncultured Ktedonobacterales bacterium | reverse complement strand
CTACTGCTGCACCCGCTTAAAGGGTAAGAAAGTGTATTGCATCCTGATCAAAGCTAGGCATCTCATGATCATATCTATGGAAAAGCGGTGAGCATCTCTCTACCAGAGATTTGCTCTCCTCTCTCTGCTAGAGGATGTTCCCTTGCTTACATATTTCGGCTGCTCTTCAGTCTGGAAGAGATGCCTAGAGGTTAAAGCGAAAGCACCAAGAGGTGGAAGAAGTCGAGAAAGGAGATGAGTATGGCACCTAAAGGAATGAGAGATATCAAAGGACTTCGTTCAGCCAAAGGAGCTGGTAGCCTCAATATGAGATCAGGCCAATCTGCTCAGCGTAAGCAGAACACAAAGCTTTTCCAATTGGAGGTTGAAAAAGATAGCCTGATGAAGGCACTTGAGCAGTTTGAATATCAAAAAGCGCAGATAGAAAAAAGATTATCCGAAATTGCTCAGACAACTCAGAGCATGGTACCCTCCCTATTTGAAGAGTTACAGGGAGGAGAAAATCTGGAAGAAAGCCGCGTACCAGAAGAAGATGACGCTCAAAATGAAAAAGGAGAGTACAAAGGAGTGTTTGATTTTCATATTGGGAAATTTTCCTTCAGCGACCTTATGCAGGGAATCGGAAATTTTATGGACTTCATTTCCAAAATGGAAGAAGAAGGGAAAGGAGAAGTCAGGCGAGAGGGAGAATTTACTAGCCCTTCAGGTCGCGTCAAAGCCGTCTATGGCCTCTCAATCAAAGAGGGTCTTGGGGGCACACCAATAGTTGAACCATTTGGCAATGTGAAACGGACTGCCCAAGGGCCAGTAGTTGAGGAGCAGAGAGAGCCTTTAGTCGATATCTTTGATGAAGAAGACCACGTTTCAGTCATTGTCGAATTGCCAGGGGTGCAAGTCAGTGATATTCACACCGAGGTCAAGGGAGATATTTTAATGCTCTCTGCTGCCAACAATAGCCACAAATATTACAAAGAGGTAATTTTGCCCAAAAATGTTGATGTCAGCAGTGCACAAAGAAAATACAAAAATGGCATTTTAGAGATAAGGATGAACAAGAAGTAATATGGAAGGCGCGATCATTCAACTCAAAGTAGCCGAAGCTCACCCACGTGATGTGGGGCGTGGTATTGCCCGCGTCGATCCAGAAGTGATGGAGAAACTGGGCATGAGCGACTCCGGAGAAATTGTTGGCCTAAAAGGCAAACGGGAGACTGTAGCCAAGATCATGCCAACCTTTCCAGAGTTTCGTGGTCGCAGTCTTGTACAAATTGACGGGATTATCAGAGAGAATGCCCAGGTAGGCATTGATGAGCAAATCAAACTTACTAGAATGAAAGTTGAGCCAGCTAGAAAAGTCACGCTGTCCCCTTTAACCTTCATTGGAAGAACGGCAAGTGATACCGACTACCTTTCAAGACAACTGGCAGCCATCCCAGCTATTGCGGGAGATAGAGTGCAAATTACCTTTTTGGGAGCAAAGAAACAAGACTTTCGCGTGGTTGATACCGTGCCCTCCGGGCCAGTGCTGATAACACCACAAACTAGCATTACTATCGCTGGAGAAGGTAAGGCGACAGAAGCAAAGTTAACCTACGAAGACATCGGTGGGCTTGGAGATCAGGTGAGGCGTATCCGGGAAATGATTGAACTTCCTCTCCGTTTCCCCCAGATATTTGCCCGTTTGGGCATTGATCCACCGAAAGGGGTCTTACTGCACGGTCCACCAGGTTGTGGTAAGACGCTGATTGCCAAAGTGATCGCTAATGAAACTGATGCCACTTTCTTGCAGCTCTCCGGGCCCGAGATTATGCACAAGTTCTATGGTGAGTCCGAAGCACACCTGCGCAGCGTCTTCGAGAAGGCCAGAAAAAATGTTCCTTCCATTATGTTCTTGGATGAATTGGATGCCATTGCACCTAAACGCGAAGATTTAGGAGGAGAAAAACAGGTTGAACGAAGAGTAGTAGCTCAACTGCTTGCCTTAATGGATGGTTTAGAGGAACGAGGTCAAGTCATCATTATCGGCGCGACCAATTTACCCAATGCACTTGATCCGGCTCTCCGTCGTCCTGGTCGCTTTGATCGCGAAATCGTGATTCCAATACCAGATAAACATGGTCGGCGTGAGATCCTCACGATTCATACCAGAGGCATGCCTCTCGCCGGTGATGTTGATCTAGAGCGATTAGCATTTCTCACACACGGTTTTGTGGGAGCAGATCTTGCAGCTTTAACACGCGAAGCCGCCATTTATGCCATTCGTCGCCTCATGCCCCATATTGACTTTGAACAGGAAGTCATTCCTGCAGAGGCACTTCTTGCTCTTGAGGTGACGATGGACGATTTTCTTAACGCGCTAAGAGAGATTGAGCCATCTGCCATCCGTGAGTTTTTTACTGAGATTCCCGAAATAGGTTTTTCTGAAATTGGCGGGCTTGATCCTATCAAGCAGATCCTGATCCAGACCGTCAAAGATCCTTTATATCATCCAGAGGTGTATGCGAAGGCACATACCAAGCCAGCCAAGGGCATTCTCTTAAGTGGTGAGCCAGGAACGGGAAAGACCCTGCTTGCCAAGGCCATCGCTAAAGAAGCAGAAGTCAATTTTATTGCGGTTTCGGGGCCAGAACTGCTTTCCAAATACGTAGGAGAAAGCGAACGAGGGGTTCGTGAGATATTCAAAAAGGCCAGACAGGCTGCTCCTTGCATCTTATTCTTTGACGAGGTTGAATCTATCGTCCCACGGCGGGGAAAAATGATGGGCGACCAAGTCACTGAACGGGTCGTCACTCAATTCTTAACCGAAATGGATGGAATTGAAGAGCTAAAAGGGGTCATGGTATTAGCAAGTACCAATAGGGCTGATTTGGTTGATCCTGCCATCTTGAGACCTGGGCGTTTCGATTTTGTCTTAGAGCTACCGAAACCAGACGTGAAAGCACGGGAGGCCATCTTTCAGGTGCATACCACAGGCAAACCATTAGCAAAAGAGATTTCATTGGCAGGTCTGGCGGAAGAGACTGACGGGCTAGTAGGAGCTGATATCGCCTCCATCTGCCAGAAGGCAAGCCTTTTAGCAATTAGCGAGTTTTTAGAAAGTAAAGAGGAAGATCTAGAAAAATTAATCATTGAAAAGAGACACTTCAGAGAAGCAATTAATAATGCAATAACTACTCATTAACGGCAGGAGAAGAGTATGGAAAACGGTATCTACATCTACGGCATCATCAAAACAAGTGAGCCCCAAATGTTTGGGGAGATAGGCATAGACAATGAAACAGCTTCTAAAGTATATAGCATCATGTTTAAAGATATAGCGGCTGTTGTTTCTCACAGTCAGTTAACGACCTATGACTCTTTGAACAAAGAGAAAGTTATCAAAGACTTAGCAACCCATCAATTAGTCATTGAAAGAGTCATGCAACATTTCACCATCATACCAGTAAAATTTGGGACGATGGTAGAGACCGAAGATGAAGTCATCAAATTCCTGGAGCAAGGCTATGCTCTGCTGAACAGTGAGCTAGACAAAGCAAAGGGGAAAATAGAATTGGATGTCGTAGTCTGGTGGGATTTGGAAAAAATCCTCGCGGCTCTTCCTCAGCACAATGAGCAGATTCAAGCTAAACAACAGGAAATTGCTATGAAAGGTGAACAGATGAGCGAGGAGGAGAAAATCATACTCGCTCATCTCATTGAGCAAGCCCTAAAGGCCGAAAAAGATAGATATCAACAAGTAATTTTGCAAACACTTAAACAAGAGGCCGTGGACGTCTGTTTGCATGACTCAGCAGGCGATAGGATGATCTTGAATACCGCCTTCTTGCTCGAAAAGGAAAATGAGGGCTCCTTTGATTTAGCTATTCGTAACCTGGATCAAAAGTTGGAGAATACCGTCAATTTTCGAGTGGTTGGTCCCCTTCCCCCATATAGCTTCTCGACAATAGTTTTTGAAAAAATTGATCCGGCGAGAGTCGAAGAAGCAAAGAAAACTCTTGGCTTGACTGGAGAGATAACAGATAAAACGCTTCGTGACACCTATCACCAGCTAGCACGCAAGTATCACCCGGATAAAAAGGGTGGCGAGGATGCTACGGAATTTGCACTCATTCATGATGCTTACAGTACACTGGAAAAGTTCCTTGAAAAAGGATTGATGCACTTCCACGTGCATCGATGGAAGGAGGAAATTCAATGAATAACGAAGAAGGTCGCTATTTCTATGGCATTCTGGGTAACAAGAAACATCTAGAATTTGGCCCCATCGGTATCGGCAAAAAAGGAGATGTCGTCTATACACTGCCATACCAGGAGATATCAGCAATCATTTCCCATTCCCCAATAGTCAAATATCCAGTAACGAGGGAATATACAATTGCCCACGCCAAAGTCTTAGAGACGGCTGTAGCAGAAGGTACAGTTTTGCCTGCACGTTTTTGCACAATTGCCGAAAATGAAGATTCAATCGTGGAAAAAGTGTTGAAACCTCGTTATCAGGAGTTTGTTGATTTGTTACAAAAAATGACCGGAAAAGTTGAACTGAGGGTGAGGGCGCGCTGGCCAGACATGGATGCCATTTTTGCCGAAGTAGTTGAAGAAAATAGCGAAATTAAATCGCTAAAAGAAGATTTGCTTACCGAAAAAAATGTGCAAGTTAAACGAGCAGGCATGATGAAAGTTGGTGAAATGATACAAAGCGCTCTAGAAGAAAAGAAAAGGAGAGAGGCTGATGAATTACTTGATAAGTTAATACCGCTCAGTATTGAATGGAAGGAGGAGAATGCATATGGCGATATGAACGTAGTTAGTGCAGTCCTTTTAGTATCTCAGGATAAAGAGGAAGATTTCAACAATATCGTAGCAAAGC
>CBJMBI010000340.1:0-4892 GCA_966427955.1 uncultured Ktedonobacterales bacterium | reverse complement strand
AGCCATAGCAAATCAGGCTAGAAAAGTACCTTTTCGTTACATTGACCGTTATCCTACTCTTCCATCAGGGCTTAGTGATCCCTTGCCCGAACATACAAAACAGTGGAAGCGTTCACGTGCCTTGCGGACCTTAATGATGATACGTCAACGGCGAACACGCTCGAAGCATATACGACCGAGAATTCAACACATCTGGACTGGCATTTTAATTATCTTGTCTCTATTACTCGTGATCGTTACTACTTCAGGAGTAACATATGGATATACCTATTACCAGAGCCAGCTACCCCGAGTGCAACAATTAGAACACCAGCAGATCTCGCAAACCACACGTATCTATGATCGAAATATGAACCTGCTCTATGACGCATATGACAATGGTGATCGAGGCGGACGGCGTACACCCGTAACCTACGACGAAATTCCACAAGTCATGCAAGATGCAATGATCGCAGCCGAAGACCCTTCTTTCTGGACTAACGCTGGCATCGACCCACAGGGTATCCTTCGTGCAAGCATTTCATTTTTGCAACACGATGATACAGTGCAGAGTGGAGGTAGTACTCTCACACAACAAGTAATCAAAAATCTGACTGGGAATAGAGAGATATCACTTAACCGTAAGGCCCTCGAAGCAGTGTTGGCTATTGGTTTGACACAAGAATATCCCAAGAAGAATATCCTGGCGATGTACTTCAATGTGGCTAGTTTTGGTCCCTTAGATCTAGGAATTGAGTCTGCAGTCGAAGAATATTTCCATTTAATGCCTCAGTGTGACCAGAATTTCAAGTGTACTCCTGGTGTTTCCCTACTAGACCTGAACCAGCAGACCAATCAGCATGATCCGCTACTTGCTCTAGCACGGGCATCATTATTGGCAGGCTTGCCACAGAATCCGGTTAACTATTATCCTGCTGGTAGTAGTGCAACCTTGCAAAACGCTTTGAATAGACAAAAGTATGTATTGAAGCAGATGATCAAACAGAATATATCTGTTCAGGGCCTAGGGCCTATTACTCCAAAGATTGCTCAACAAGCTGAGACATTAACAGCTACTATGACCTTTACGCCCTATCAGCATATCAAACGTGCTCCTCACTTTGTGGACTGGATTATCAATCAGGTTGAGACCGTATTAGGCAATGGAGACCCTAACCGGGGTATTACGCCTTTTCTAACGGGGGGATTCAATATCCGCACAAGTATTGATGCAAATCTGGAACAATATGTAGAAACAACGGTGGACTTCCACTTGACACAGCCAGAATTCCATTGGTTTGCTGACTCAACACCAACCAATGTAGCACACAATCTTAATGATTCCGCCGTAGTTGTTATGAATGCTCATACTGGTGAGATCCTGGCAATGAACGGCAGTGCTGACTATAACAATCCCAATCCTCTGGTCGGAGGAGAGTACAACGCTGCCGATCCACCACCCAATGCTGATGGAACCCCACCAGGACGCCCAACAGGCTCAGCCTTTAAACCCTTTGTCTATGCTACTGCCTTTGAAATGGGCTGGTACCCAGGAACTGTTGTTCCTGATATCCAAACGTACTTTCCTAATGGGGCTCCTGCTGGAACATCCATTAAGGACTCTGCTATGTATCATCCCCCCGACTATAGCGCAAATGGTGACCCAGATCACTATGGTAACCAGCCACACGCTACGGTCAGAACAGCTCTTGCCCAATCACAAAATGTTGGTGCAGTAAGGGCAATGGAATATGCAGGGCCAGAAAATGTGCTTACAACAGTGCACCGCCTAGGATTGACACAAATTCAGGACCTTGGTGTTTCATGGGCCTTGGGCACAGAAAATGCAAGTGTGCTGCAAATGACAAGTGCTTATCAGACCTTTGCTAATGCGGGCAAGCGCATACCTCCACAAGGCATTTTAGATATATGGGATAACTATGGGCATAATCTCTATCACTACAATCTAGCCCATCCACTAGAGCAACAGGTCTTTTCACCGCAGGTGTCCTATCTGATGACTTCAGTTCTCATAGACGAGCAGGATCGTTACCCTGAGTTCTCTGGCGACCACGACCTCTCATTTTGGGATATTGACCCAGCCTGCCAATCGGAAAGTTACAACGAATGCCAACACCCAGTAGCAGCAAAAACTGGCACAACCGACGGTCCTAAAGATACATGGACGATGGGTTATACCCCTAATGTAGTCGTGGGTGTCTGGTCAGGCAATGCCAATAATCAGCCAATGAACCCCGGAACACTAGGAATTGTTGGCGCTGCGCCGATCTGGCATAGCATTATGGAAACGCTGGCAGGTGTTTGTCCCTCCCCAACATACCCAACAGTGCCATGTCCCCAGAACTATGATCCCAATAAATTCGCTCAAGAATTAGGGATTAGCCAGCAACAAACTTTTACTATTCCCCCAGGGGTAAGGCAAGCCTGTACATCTAGTATCAATGGCCTACAGGGTACAGATAACTGTGACTGGATGATTGACGGCGAAGAGCCAACACAGACTGGTGTTCCAGCCAAATAATGATACAAATAAGGATACCAATCACACGTTCCCTTTTCGACCATGAGAAGAGAAATTATAGCTATAGGGATAGTAATCTCACTAACCGCCAAAATCGCTAGCAAATTTCTTATTAGGTCTGCTAAGACTTGACAATCCCTTGCGCTGAGTGCTATGCTGTACTTGCAATCATATAGAGAGATTGCTAGCAATCGTAGCCGACAAATGTCATATGAACAATGTCAGGACAATGGAATGCGACGATTGAGGGGTTAAAACATCGTCAGGAACATCACCCGGGAAACCGGAGTGTCCGAAAGGACAATTGAAAGGCGCTACGGCTCTTTTCGCCTCTCAGTGCCTTTCTTTCCTCCTACTTCCTTTGAAGGAGGTGGGCCTCCAGAAAGGTTTTCTATGACACCACTGAGTCCACGCAAACAGGAGATCTTGCGTGCGCTGGTTGAAGAGTATATTCACAATGCTACTCCAGTAGCATCTGAAACACTCGTACGCAAATATGGCTTGCCATTTAGTTCTGCAACCGTTCGTCATGAACTGGCAGGACTAGAGGAACTTGATCTGATTAGCCAGCCGCATACATCTGCAGGTCGTATTCCAACCGATCTTGGCTATCGCTACTTTGTCGAGCATCTGATGTTGGAATCTGCGTTGTCACTAGACGAGCAGCGTTTGATCCGACATATGTTTTATCAGGTACAAGATCAGTTAGATCAATGGGTACGGCTGACAGCTTCAGTGATGGCACGCCTACTAAATAGTGGGGCGGTTATGACGCCTCCACGTTCTAGTGAGGGACTGCTAAAGCATTTTGAAGTGCTCTCCGTTACTGACTTTTCTGCTCATCTGGTCCTAGTCCTGACGGATGGCACTGTGCAACAGCAGCGATTACTCTTAGACACACCGACACTTCAGGAAGAGCTAACCTCTCTCACCGTACGATTGAACCCACTCATCCAGAACAAGACAGCGGCTGAGATCAACGATTGGTTGATTACATATGATCCAACTCCAGTCGAACGGGTCATTGTAAATTCAATTGTACGTATTTTAGGACAACATAGCGATATACACGTAGATGACTTCTATGGTGTAGATGTCGTGAATATGCTGGAGCATTCTCATCCATCTTCAGCTATGAGCCCACAGCCTGAGGGTGAGCGGGCTGAGCGCGTTCGCAAGGTAATGGAAGAGATAGAACACAAGCGCATTATGAAGGTAATGGATGAGATTGAGCATAAGCGCATTTTACCAGCATTGGCTGCGCAACTGCCTTCTGCGGATGGAGTCCAAGTGCTCATTGGTGGTGAAAACCAATGGGACGAAATGAAAGATGTCAGCATGGTCCTGGCTCGCTATGGACAGAAAGGTAAGGTTGGCGGTCTGTTGGGAGTGATCGGTCCTACACGAATGCAATACGGCCGTGCTATCGCGGTGGTACGCTACATGGCCCAAGTCATGAATGAACTATTAGCTGATGTTTATGGTGGCGAGTAAAAGTTAAGTCATTTATTAGGTATTCTGAGGAGGCAACTGTGCCAAAAGTTATTGGTATCGATCTTGGAACAACAAACTCTTGTGTTGCGGTAATGGAAGGCGGTGAGCCTGTTGTAGTCCCCAACGCAGAAGGTGCCCGCACCACGCCATCGATTGTGGCTATTAATAAGAATGGTGAGCGCCTTGTCGGTGAAGTTGCGAAACGCCAGGCTATCACCAATCCTGAAAATACTATCTTTTCCATTAAGCGCTTTATGGGGCGCAAATTTGATGATCCTGAAGTTGATCGCGACAAACGTTTGGTCCCCTACAAGGTCATTCGTGCAAGCAATGGTGACGCTTGGGTCGAGGTTCAGGGCAAAGCATATAGCCCGCCTGAGATTTCCGCAATGATCCTCCAAAAGCTCAAGACCGATGCTGAGGCCTATCTAGGTGAGCGCGTAACACAGGCAGTGATCACTGTTCCAGCTTACTTCAATGATGCCCAGCGTCAGGCAACTAAAGATGCTGGCAAGATTGCTGGCCTGGAAGTACTTCGTATCATCAACGAGCCAACAGCTGCCTCTCTGGCCTATGGCCTTGATAAGAAGAAAGACGAGCGTATTGCTGTTTATGACCTAGGGGGTGGCACTTTCGATATCTCAATCTTGGAGTTAGGCGATGGTGTCTTCGAGGTAAAAAGCACTAATGGTGATACCCACCTGGGAGGCGATGACTTCGACCAGCGCATCATCAACTGGCTGGCCAGTGAGTTCCGTAAAGAGCAGGGCATCGACCTGACTCAGGATCGCATGGCTTTACAGCGCTTGAAAGAGGCAGCTGAGAAGGCAAAGAAAGAACTCTCTAGCTCGATGCAGACAGAAATCAATCTGCCATT
>CBJMBI010000339.1:0-4894 GCA_966427955.1 uncultured Ktedonobacterales bacterium | reverse complement strand
ACATTCTCCCCTGACGATTATCCACAGGGCACCTACGGTTTTATTGATCCCGATGAAGATGAAAATCTAATCTGGCTCTGTCGCGACATGCCAGAAACTCTCCGTCGCTTTACTTTGGCTCACGAATTGGGCCATGTGATTCTCCATTGCCATCATGGACGCCGCTTTCAGGAGTTGGTTCGTAACTTCTCAGAAACTACTCAAGTTGATCATAGTATTGATCATTCGCCATCGGTAGGCATCCAATTGATTGCCTCGTCCATCCACCCAACCACATTGCAGACTATCCAGCCGGGCATGCCTAACCTCTCACGCATAGATCCCTGCCACGAAATAGATGTGCAAGCTGATATGGCTGGCTACCCGCATGAGGATCAATTGCAGGAAGTGCTAGGTATTGGGTTCAATTATGATCCCCGTAGCCAGCGTGAACTGGCTGCAAACTTCTTCGCCGCCGAACTGTTGCTGCCATTTGAGCGCATACGCACACTCTACCTGGTAGAACGGATCTCCCCCGATCAATTGGCAAATATCTTTGGTGTCTCGCCAGCAGCATTACTCAACCGCCTAGCAGGACTACTCAAGCCTCCTACTACCACATTACACGTACAACGAATACACCAACCGTCTCTACTAACCAATAGTAGCAATTCATTGCCCGAAGAGGTAGGGACCCGATTTATCGCGTCCGCTCCTTCGTATGATCAGTTTCAACAAGCAGCTATTCAAACTCCAACACCAGCACTCATCATAGCTGGTCCTGGTAGTGGGAAAACGAGTACACTGATTGGTCGCATTAAGTATTTGATAGATACGCTCAATATTCAACCAGAGCACATCCTGGCCTTGACCTTCTCACGCAAAGCCACTCAGGAGATGGAGGATCGCTTGCGACAAGTGTTAGCCGGAGAGATACAGACCATCCCCAAGGTTAGTACCTTCCACGCATTCTGCGCTGACCTCTTACGCCAATACGGCCACCTTGTTGGCTTACGCACAGATTTTGGTTTGATTGATGAGGCCGAAGGTTATTTTCTATTGCGTCAGCTCGCTAACCAGATGCATTTACACCATTACCAACAACTCTGGTCTCCCACCTACTATTTTCCCGATATCCTTAAAGCAATCTCGCGTGCGAAAGATGAGCTAGTCTCGCCCGCTGCCTACACGACTCTAGCACAAAAGATGCGTGAGCAAGCACAGGATGAGGATAGCCAGGAGCAGGCAGAAAAAGCATTAGAGATTGCCCATATCTACTCGCTTTATGAGCAGGAATTAAAACAGCGCGGAGATATCGATTTTGGAGGTCTCCTCACATTAACGCTACAATTGTTCGATGAGCATCCAGAAGTTTTACGTGTTCAGCAACAGAAATATCAGCATATCCTTGTTGATGAGTTCCAAGATATGAATCGGGCAAGTGCTGTGTTGCTGCGTAAATTGGCAGGCAAAGAGCAACACGTCTGGGTCGTTGGAGATGCTAATCAAGCAATATATGGATTTCGGGGAGCATCACCAGCCAATATTAGTCAGTTTACGCAGGATTTTCCTGGTGCACATGTACTGCCACTCAGCCATAATTATCGCTCACGCCCCGACTTGGTAACCATTGCCGAGTCCTTCCGCTGCCAACAATTGGAGCCAGAAGAACAGCTAGGAAAGAATCAACCGATACGCCCTACGCATCACGAAACCTATGTGACCCTGGCCCGCGCAGTTGATGAGGCTAGTGAGATGGCAGGCATTCTCCAAGACATCCACCAGAAATATGCCAGTGGTTATGCCTATAAGGACATGGTTATTTTATGCCGACGACGAGCACAAGTACAAAAAATCTCTACCATCCTAGCTCAGGCAGGCTTACCAGTTACCGAGCAAAGGAGCACACTTGAGCAAGAACACATCAAAGATCTCCTCGCTATCCTCTTACTCTTGATCGATCCCACAGGTATGGGACTACTTCGGGCCGCACACCAACCGTCACATGCACTCACCCAGCAAGATATCGAAGACCTCCTGCTAGCTGCACGCCAATCGAATCCAAACGTAGGCCAGTTGTTACTATCAGGAGAAGCCAGCCTTACTGTCAAGACAGAAAAAGGTCGCCATGCACTTATTCGCTTCTCACGAATCTTACAAAATTTACAGCATGCTCCTGACATTTGGTCACTTCTCACACAGTATCTCTTCATTGAAACATCACACATCCAAGATTTGCTTACTTCCCCAGATAATAAACAGTACAAGATGATCCTAGCTGACTACGACCGTTTGCTACAACTGGCTCGGCGCTTTGACCAGCAGCAAACCGCTTATGCCAAGAGACAGCAACAAACTGCAAGTGAGCAAAATCAGGATAGCCCTTCATTGCCATCAATTGAGGAGCGTATTAAAGGATTTCTGGAATATCTTACTTTATTAGTCCTGTTGCGCCAAGATGGAGGAAATCGACAGGGCAATGACGATAACAATGGAGAAAATGCCGACATTATCCGTGTCATGACCGTTCATGCTAGCAAGGGTCTAGAATTTCCGGTTGTCTATATGCCTGAATTGGTGCAGCAGCGTTTTCCACTGCGTGCTATGCCTAATCCTATATGCACTCCCACAGGCATGCTGCCAGAAGCAAGCATCGGAGAAAATGCCCATGAAATAAGTGAAGCGTGTCTCTTCTACGTAGGAATTACCCGTGCACGCGATCATTTGATCATAACCTCTAGTGATCGCTATGGCAAAAGAGCCTACAAACGCTCTCCATATCTTGAGACACTAGAAGCGGGCTTACCTGCTGAACGTCTTAGCAGACTGCACTGGGACCATCCTCTCACCCCCGCAGTAGCCCTATCCAACTCCACGGATGCGATAAATTGCACAGCGGGATTGCCAGGAACAGGGCCCGATTTATCGAAAGATGCGGTAGGGACCCCAATTGACTATCAATTCTGCGCGTCCGCGTCCTTCATTAGCGCAATGAGACCCCCCACGCTCAGCTCATCGGCCATTGAGGCCTACCTATATTGTCCACGTCAATACGCCTATGATACCATCTATCGTTTCTCCAACACCCCTAACGCTTATCAACTTTTCAGAATGGCTACAAGAAAGACAATCGCAGAACTTGGTAAGCGCTGCCAAGTAACCGACACAAGCGGGTCAGATGACAGCCTCCCCCCAACACAACAGGAAATTCAGGAACTCTACACCCAATATTGGCACGAACTTGATGGACACACAACTCCCTTTGCAGCCCTCTATGAGCAGCACGGGCATGAAGCAGTTGAAACTCTACGCCGCAAAGTGGCTACACAACAAGAGGTCAACTGGGACCCATACATGCCTTTGGATGTGGATATAGCAGATACAACAGTCCATGTGACAATCGATCGCGTAGAAACAACACAGCAGGCTAGCACTCCTGTCCGATTTATACGTACACGCTTTGGCAAGAGCAAAGAGAAACCAACAGCTAATATACGCGAATTGCTCTATATTCTTGCCTATCGGCAGTACTATCCAGGACAAAACGTCGAACTCCACAGCCATAATATGAGCACGGATGAGATCACGGCCATCAAGCTTACCCAAAAGAAAGAGCAGAGCCTTTATGAGACTGTCAAACAGGCTATCGAAAGACTCCAGCAAAATTACTATCCGGCCCAACCATCACAGCCTTCACGCTGCCCAAACTGTCCATTCTTCTGGATCTGTCCGGCATAGAAGGGATAGCACTACGTATACTATCTTCAAGAAGGGATAAACTGACGAAAGAAGGCCAATGTACTGCTGGGTGCATCACTGGCAAGAGTCTTGTTGAGCCCCTCATTGGAAAGTTCGGCAGCTCCCTTTGCCCGTACAAACATGCTCTGCTCATATGCTCGTATCGCACCCTCAAGGGTAGGATGTTCATTGATTGCATCAGCCAGTTCAACAGCATCTTGCATAGCCATGTTCACTCCTTGGCCCGCAAATGGTGACATCAAGTGGGCTGCATCACCAATGAGAGTAACTCCAGGATAAGCATCCCAGGTATGGCCAATCGGCAGCATATATAATGGTCTGATTACCATGCTATCGTTACATACACGGATGAGTTCAAGCAAGGCAGGAGCCCAACCTGGAAACAGCTTAAGCAACTGAGCACGTGCTAGGTCAGGATGTGCAACATCAATGCCTAAAGCAGTGATTTCTTCCTCACGCGCCCGCAAGGCCACATGAACACGAACATGTCCATGACCGTTTCGCTGAGCACTGAGGCCTTTATAGCCCGATACCACAAGCATGGTACCGCGGCCAACAAGCTGGGCAATATTGGGATATTGCCGGTCAACATCATCTATTCCAAGTTCGATGCAAGTCACTCCAGTATACACGGGCATTGCATTCGACAGCAGAGGACGGACACGGGACCATGCCCCATCGGCACCGACGACCAGATCAAACGTTTCGGCCTGCCCATTCTCAAACAAGAGGGTATGGGTGCCATCACCAGTAGGGCGGACCTTGTTCAGGTTGCTAGACCACTGAATGCTCCCTGGAGCGAGCGAATCGAGAAGCATCGCACGCAATTCGGTGCGGTCAACTTCGGGGCGATCCTGCTCAGCCGCTTCGCCATCCTCAAGGAGGATAGTCCCCATTTTATCAAGAATGCGAAACCCCTGGTCTTGGTAGCGGGCGATAGCCTGAAACTGCGTATCAAGTCCAGCTAGATGCACGGCACGCAGGCCAGCACCAGGATGCAAATCCAGTGAACCACCCTGAGGTCTATCCATAGGGGATGTTTCCCTCTCAAAGATGGTCGGAGAATGGCCCCGCATTTGCAGAATCCGTGCGAGGGTTAAACCACCAGGGCCAGCGCCAATAATGGCAATACGTGGGGAAGTCTTGTGAGGCATAG
>CBJMBI010000338.1:0-4899 GCA_966427955.1 uncultured Ktedonobacterales bacterium | reverse complement strand
GTATTTTAGGGAAACTCACCATTCACTCAAATAGCCAACGGATTTCAGCAATCACTTTGCAGTTAGAGATAGACATCGGGCGAGAAGCCTAAAAGGATCAAAATCTCCAAATCAAAGAGGAGAAAGAGGTGTAACGTGCTTTTGAGTAAAGCAAAGAGTTCCTACTAGAGGTAAGGTATCGATGAATAAAAAAAGAGGCATTCTGATCATAGGAGGGCATGGTTTAGTAGGCTCACGTGTAGTCGAACTGCTTGCCGACTCTTTTACATTCGAAAACCAGAGTCGCCACACTGGCCTTAACATAACAGATGCGCAAGCCACACTAGAAAGGATTGCAGCCTCGCAGAGTTCAATAATTCTGCACATAGCAGCAAAAACCAACGTTGAGGCATGCGAGCAAGATAGAGCATTGAGCAACAGTGGAGAGGCATGGACAGTCAATGTAGAGGGAGTCAGAAATGTTGTAAATGCTTGTGAGAAAAGTCAAAAGCAGTTGATCTATGTCTCAACCGACTTCGTTTTTGGCAATCAAGTGAGTCCAGAAGGTGGTTTTTCAGAGCAAGATGTACCCTGCCCGATGAACTGGTATGGTCAAACCAAATATGAGGCAGAAAAGATTGTTCAACAGATGAGAGCACCGTGGCTTATCATAAGGATTGCTTATCCTTATCGGGGACAGTACTCCAAAAGCGATTTTGCCCGAACATTCTTAACGCTTCTCCAACAGGGAAAACCACTGAAGCTAGTGATAGACCATATAATGAACCCAACATTCATCGATGATATTGCTTTTGCCCTTGATACTCTGATCCAGCAACAGGCGGCAGGCATCTATCATCTAGCTGGAAGCCAATCACTCAGCCCATATGAAGCAGGATTGGCTATTGCCGAAGCATTTAACTTGGATAGGTCATTGATAACACCGATTAGCCGCGCTGAGTACTTTAGGAACCGGGCTCCCAGACCTTCTAACGTTACCATGAACATCGAGAAATCATGCCAGCTAGGTATTCGACTAAGAACATTCCGGGAGGGACTACAGGAAATCAAAGGGCAAATTATGTTACCTCTCTAGTACAACGTCCTCTAATCGCTGTAGTTCAAAAAGATATGGGTAAAGATAAGCCAAGACGAGGACACTCCTTCTAGTTTCATGGATAGAATCATCAAAACTCTTACAAACTGATCTATAATTGAATACCTTGATTTTTACCCAATATGTAGAATAAAATTAGATAGAAGAAGGAGCTTTCGACTACTGTTCTTGCACCTTGTAATATGAATATCCAATAGAGAGACTACTCAAAAATTCGTTTGGCAGCTTATACATTTTTCGTTCTAATTACGATCACTGCCACTATTACAACATAGTCAGAAAGCTTACTCATGAAAAGGAGAAATGCAAATGCCCTATTCTGATGGTACCTTTGATGACCTATCATCACTCGTGGTCAAGCAACTTACCATTCACCGCTGTTTAGATATCGGCGCAGGAAATGGCAAATATGGTAAGCTCGTCCGCGAATTTCATCCCAATGCTCACATTATCGGCATTGAGATTGAACCAGATTATATTACGAGATTTCAACTTCATGGCATCTACAATGAAGTATGGTGCATGCCAGCCCAAGACATGATCGATAGTAAGATAGATGACGCTTATGATTTTGTCATGATTGGTGACACCTTGGAACATCTGAAAAAGTCGGACGGTATAGACTTACTCAATTTCCTTGTTTATCGGACACGTTATATGCTAGTCATCTACCCTGAGCGATATCTACAAGGAAGTTGGGAAGGCTATCGCTCCGAAGCTCATATATCGTTCTGGAAGGATTCTGACTTTCACGGCTTAGATTACATACTGGCGCGACGTAGATCCGCAGTAGCCGTTGGAGTAAACGGCTATTTAACAGATAGTACCAAGGATACCCCCATACAAAAAATATTTGCTCTGGCAGCACGCTTCGAAGGTAGAATCCCATTAAAAGCTTACCCAAAAGCCAAGGCGGCAGTGGTAGAATAAGGAACATACAGCATATGAGCCAATCATCAGCAATCTATCCGGTCTTCATCAATTGCTACAATCGTTTCAAACCACTACTCCAGCTCATTGCATGGTTGGAACGTGCTGGCCAACGTCGCATTTATCTCGTAGATAATGCTTCAACCTACCCACCATTATTAGCATATTACGAACGGACCCCCTATGCAGTGATTCGCCTTGGCCGCAATATAGGTCATCGGGCTGTCTGGGAAGCTGGTGTGCTTGATCAATACGCTGCAAACGAATATTACGTTATGACCGACCCTGATGTGGTACCAGATGAACAATGTCCACTGGACGCATTAGCATATTTTCGGAATATCCTTGATCGCTATCCTGCCGTTTGTAAGGTTGGCTTTGGATTACGTATTGATAATCTCCCGGATCATTACAAACATGCAGACAAAGTTCGCCGTTGGGAATCACCGTACTGGGATCCCAAATTGCAGTTGGAACAAGGAATATATCATGCCCCCATTGACACCACATTTGCGCTGCATCGCCCATCTGCTCACTATGAGATCTCTGGTATTCGCACCGGTGAGCCCTATGTAGCATGCCATACAGCTTGGTATGTTGATACAGCTCATCCCGACCCGGAGGAGTTGTACTATCGTCAGCACACACGTACTGATATCAATCATTGGGACGGGATAGAAATTCCCAAGAGTTTGCAATACCAACTCGCGTTCTTACGCAATTGACCAAGGTTATTCTAGATGCGAACAGTAACACCTAAAGTCGTAGGCAAGAGCTTTGACAACAACACATTGTCAGATAGCGAGTTTGCTATCCGCCCGTTCTTGCTTAGGACAGAAATGACTAAAAAAACGTCTCTGAGAGAGTGTAAGGAGTTATTCTTATGAAGATTCTTTGGATGGATAGCCCAACAATTCCATCAAGTTACGGAAACGTCACACAATGGGTGTGCGCTGGCTTAGCTGATCGCGGACACCAAGTATCAATCTTGGGCTGGCAAACGCAAGGTCAGCCAATGCCCCGGTATAACAACACACTCTATCCAAGTACCTATAATACTGATGAGTTGTTGACATATCTGCATCTGATCCAACCAGATGTGATGGTAATTTTGGCTGATGTAAAGTGGTTAACAAATATTAACTACCCAGCCATCACAGATTTTGTGGATATTGCGGGCATTCCTTGGGCCCTCTATTATGCAATTGATGCTGATATGGGCGACAAGCATCTCCCACCAAGTTGGGTGAACATCTTAAAGAGTGTTGATCTACCCATCGCAATGAGTCACTACGCTTATGATGTAACACAGGCCAATGGAGTAGAACCAGTCTATATTCCTCTGGGCATTGATACCAAAGTGTTTGAGCCACCAGTTAACAAAGGGCAGGCTAAACGGGCTCTTGATTATCAAGATAAGTTTGTGATTCTCTCTGATGCTCGCAATACTCTACATAAGATGGTGCCACGAACATTGGAAATCTTCCGCCGCTTTGCTGCCGATAAGGATGATGTGATCCTGCACCTGCATTGTGACCCCAATGATCCCTCTGCTCGTCGTTCCGAATATTCCTACGACTTGCAATCGGATATAGCCTTTCTCAATCTCACCCAGAAGGTCCGTTTGACCAAAGATATGTCTATCTCTACAGGACTACCACTTGAGCAACTGGCAAAGATTTACCAAGCTGCTGATGTGCATCTGCTCGCTTCATGGGGAGAAGGATTTGGCCTATCAACACTGCGAGCAGCAGCTACAGGAGTAGTTCCGCTAGCTCCAAACCATACTACCTGCCAGGAGTTTGTTGGCAATCATGGCGAAGCTATCAGCATCTGCCACTGCTTGCTCGACGAGTTTGGCCTGCATCGAGGACTCATTGATATTGAGGATGCCGTGAGCCGACTAGAAAGGCTTTACCGAGATAGGGAATTACTCTCTTACAAAGCACAGAGTGCTCGTGAGTTTGCTCTCTCCTACGATTGGGAACGCATTGTTCCACAATGGGAAGAGCTACTCCTACGCGAAGCTGCACGCAAAAGAACAAGTCTGCATTCTTCCGTACAGCCTGAGCGGACCCTCAGGATACCAGTGACCTTGCCCCTGGTCAAGTCCAAGCAACGCATCCCTGGCTATGTGTATGTGGCAAGCCAATGTGATGTGCCTAGTGTGCTGGCGTTACAACGCATTTTCCCCTGTTTGAAAATCTGGTCAACTATGTCATTAAACTCTGGCTTGAGCGTATCAGATGACAAACCCCTCCAGGTGAAAGTAGTGGAAGCAAATGGCCCTGAATATCGACCCCACTTAGCACTGAGCACATTGGCCATAGATATGGGCAGCTGTGATCCTCGATTACCTGTAGAAGCAGCCAAACTGGGGGTTCCTTGTATTGGGCTGGTCCAACAGAAAGAACAGGCTCAACTCTGGCCTGATCTGACCCTGGAGAAGCCTGATCCCTTGATGGCTGCTGAGCTAGGACGCCAGATGCTCACAGATCAAGGAGTTGCAAGCAATCTGTGTCTGGCAGCACGCCAACGATTGGCTGGTGCATTCACTTCTAGCCATGATGAACACTTAGGATCTGTTAGAAAATAAGATACCGAAAGGACAGAATATGAAATATATTGTAGGTATCCCCTATCGTAATAGGATTGATCTCCTGCAAGATGCAATTAACAGTATTAAGTACTATTGGGACAATCTTGTTCTTATAGATAATTCTGGCTGTCAAGAACTATCTACACAAGGCTTTGGAAAAGATTTTCTCGTCATCGAGCCTATTGTTCCCTTAACCTTCACTCAGAGCCAGAATGCATTTATACGCATGGCTAACGAAAGAGCATGTGACTTTTACATGTACATGCACAATGAC
>CBJMBI010000337.1:0-4951 GCA_966427955.1 uncultured Ktedonobacterales bacterium | reverse complement strand
TGAAAAGCATCTAAAAGTTGAGACTTGCTTGCTGCGGAACAGAAGCTAGCTTTCGTGCCTGATCGCTAATTCCTGACCACGATGCAATCAGCATATTATAGAAAAGCGCCTCCTGTGCCCAACCTTTGCGTTCACAAATGGCATAGAGCCGATAGGCTAGATCACGTACAACTGAGGACAGACTCCCAACAGGTCCAAGAATCTTCGCTGCTCCATCTTCCCCATGCTTATCTAGTCCGTGAATGGCCCGTTGCATTACCTCCCATGCTGTCAAACGAGCGCTAGATGCTGGACTCCACCTCTCATTCTCCGAATATTCATCAGGTCTCAGGAGGCGTACCTTGCCCAACTTAGCTTCTAAAATGCCTGCATCAACCAGTGTCTGGAGTGTCATATTCTTGGCCTTGGAAAGGGTCTCAGCTTGTCCATAGGGTCCTTCTTCCATCGCATACGTCTCAAACCAGGCAATTGCCCAACGAGTCTCTAAATCACACTCGCCATCCTGGTCAGCTAGCACTTGATCGAGCGTGCGGTTAATCAACTGCAAGGCTGTACGCACTCTGATAGGGGTCCCATCTGCCTCCACTACTTTGCTATACTTGGAATAGATTTCCATGCCAGGGCCAATGCTCGCTTGTGCTAAATCGACTGGTGCGATTCCCTCATGCCGCATGATTTGGAGTGCATGCATTAATTCCATCTCCAACTCCTTGATGAATTGGCGGCGCGTTGCAAGAGGAGCATTTTCAGGACGAGGACGACAGACCAGGACGATGGATGAGGCAAGGGCATTCGTTCCTAGACCAACGCTGCGATTCACCATTTCCGTGTGGATGGGCCATGTGCCAGTGATAGTGAAACCAGCACGAATGAGACCTTCGAGCATCGTTTCCCATCCCGTTGAGGCAGTGGCCTTGGCTGCATTGCCCTTCTTGCTCCTGACATCTTCATCACTCTCTATCTCAGACTCGGCTTGTTTGAACGCATAGTAGACAGTGAGAGGATACTCAGGATTTTGTAGGGCACGTATCTGCTCAAAAGCTTTCTGCAATCCCGTTTCAAAGAAATGCTGCGCCTCACTCTTACTGCCATTGAAACGATAGGGAGTTGCTACTAACTCCTGTGCCTTGGGAACCAGCATGGTACTGAAGAGTTCAGGATAGATTGATTTGAGTGAGCGGCGCAACCAGACATAGAAGAAATCTGAAAGATCAGCATAACCAATATTGTCATAATACGGCGGATCTGTGGAAATAAGCAGTTGTTTCACGCTACTAACCATTGTTGCATCACACTGCGATGTCTCCCCTAGAGAAGAGCAAGGAGATTGTTGAACGACTTCAGTAATCCAGTCAATAGCCCCTAGGAAGTTGCCTGTGGATTCACTCAGAGGATTGGCCTCCGCAAAGTCCCAAACCATTGGAAGAGCTTGACGTGCAAAGGTGTTACGTGTACTATCTCTAGTTACATCCCATGAGCAAATTGTTGAATTCCTATCAGCTAACCGATCAATTGCTATTGCCAGATATGTTGCCACTGCATCCGCATAAGCCTCTTTTAGAGGAAACCCTGTCAGTTCCGCATCAAACAAAACCTTACTTCTAACTTCTTGTATCAAATCACTGAAAGTTGTCAGAGTCACAAGTTGACGAGGAGTAAAGAGTTTCTCAAAAGTATCAAGCCCATAGATAGGCGTGTTAAAGTTCCTGGGATTTTTAGGAAGAGCTGCTTGTGGCATCCATTCAGGTTCTGCTTGCGCCACTGCTGCAATATGCTCACGATTTGGAGCAAGGTAGAGCCGTCCTCTCTGTCCTTCTGCAACAATGGCCATAAGCTGTTGTCTCATTCTCCCAGCCTTCCCCTCACTGCGAATATAATCAAATGGGACAGGCACACCACAAGCAAGACATCTTGCCCCTTGCCTGCTCACAGTTCCATCCTGAGGCTTCCCCCGTCCTGTCTTCACAGTAAAAGAAATTGTTGAAGGAGTTGTTGTATGATCTATTTGTGGTTCAATCCAAGTCTCTTTCCCACTTTTCTTCGAAAGCCACCACTTGCTTGTCAATGGCATCTGCACACCACAAGCAGGATTAGAACAGGGAACTGTACGTACCCACAACCATGCAATCACCGTGGCCTCTCCCTCACCATACTCCTTTGGGAGAGTCACCTTGGGATAGAGATGCCCAATGCGGCGCTCTGCTTCATCACGCATCCACTTGCCATAATAGTGAATATCATCAGCGAGTCCTCGTGCACCATACCAGTCACCATTAACTAACGATTTCCTCGCCTTGGGATTAACAGGCGGTTGTCCAGCAAACTTTGGTGGGATTTCGATCAGGGCCTTGTTCATGAGTACAGCTACGGGATTGAGATCGCTGGCATGCGCTTCTAGTCCTAAGCGTTGGGCCTCAAGAGGAATTGAGCCACCTCCAGCGAAAGGATCGAGAAAAGGAGGAGGATTGCCATCAGTGGATTTGAGGATCTCTGCTCGTACCTCACTCAAGAGCTTCTCATCATTGGAGTTTTCCCATAGGACTAAGCGCTTGATCAAGTCAAAAAGCCGTTCCCTCTCTACCTCTTGTTCCTCTTCTGTTGGGAATCGATCTGGATGCTGAGAGGGATCATCCACGAGCGAAGCAAAGAGCACAGCACGGCACGTTGCCAGTGGTTTGCGCGACCACCACAGATGGAGAGTAGAGGGATGACCATGACGAATCGACTTTTCACGAACAGAGGCATTGCTAATAGCATCAAGAGGGAGGGCAACTTCGATCAATTTCTTGCGATAGCTCATAATGTGGTAACAACTCCTTTTGAGAGAGAGCGATGATCAGTTAATAGCAAGAAAGAGTGTATCATTAAACTTCTCTCTGTCAAGCTGGAGGAAGAGCCGTGAGAAAGAAAAAGGCTCTAGCAGTTGACAAAGAAATTGCATGTCTTGGCACTTCGCTGCTAAAATATTTACTGGTTCTGCTGGATACCGATCAAGATACTATTAAGCCTGAATATTGATATATCTCAATGCGAATACAACGCTCTCCAGTCGCCGCCATGATGTGAACAACTCCCAGATCTTCCACCTGACTTCGAGTATGTGGCGTCATTGCACTCTATAACATATCCTGATCCCTTCCAAAACGAAGCTATGCAGTTGAAGTAGCTGCAAAATGCTGATGGTGGGCTATAGATCAGGTTCCCTGGATTAAAATCATATCCCCAGGGATTGCCATTCACTCCAGTGGACGTAGCTGGTGACGATGCTGGTTGTTGCATAGGCTGTTGCGAAGGTTTTTGCTGCTGTACCGATTGTTGCTGCTGTACTGGCGCTTGTGTTGGCACCGGCATTGGTGTAGGCGTCACCGTTGGTGTAGGTGCAGGAGTCTCGGTAGGCCTCGGTGTTGGTATAGATTCCTTGATGCTTGCAACCTGATGCTCTGTTGGCGAGACTTGTGCTATATCAGCGGTTGATGGCTGCTTGGACGGCGCTGGCAGGGCATTGCCCACAATAGCGCAGAGGCTACAGAGTAGTATGGATGCAATGATCGTACTGCACCCGATGGTACCAAAGCGCTTCCATCGTGGCATGCCCCTGAAACGTTGCTTGAACGTTGGCTTTGCTGGCTGCTGTGGTGGTGCTCCAAACTGTCCTGGCTGTGACCACTGTCCATTTTGTGAATATTGTTGTGGATATGGTGGAAAGCTTTGTCCACTCTGTGGATATTGTCCAGGCTGCTGAAGAAATTGCGGTGGCTGTGGTGGTGGCGGAGCCTGCTGCTCCCATTGTGGATATTGCCCAGCCGTCGTTGGCTCTGGCTGCCCCCATTGTGGATATTGCCCAGCCATTGTTGGCTGTGAATGTGGATCATTAGGATCATTAGAATAGGGTGGATAATTCATACGAGTTTCTTCCTTAACACAAGATATATTGATGTATATCTATACATAGATATGCGTAGTGTAGTAACGAGCATGAAGAAATTACGTAACATGAAGTGTAGCAACAAAAGGTGGTGTGCTGTTATCTAGGTCCACACCAGATCATTGAGCCAACACCAAAGAGGGAAAGGGAAAGTTACTTAGACCCAACCAGGAGAAGAGCATCGAGAAACCTTCTCTCCAGAACCGCTCTCTGCACCTGCTCAAAAACTGTCCTCGCACAAAAAGCAACGCTACCATAGAACTTCCAATAGAACCGTATGAAGCAGCTTATAACGCTATTTCATACGGTTCTACGAGAATAAAGAGCCCTAACAGAAAACAGATTTGACCTGTTTCTGATGACAGTACCATTATGCTGCTGCAAACATGCTTGGAGGTGGAACGGGATCATTTGAAGCAATAGCGTCATCTATCCAGCTCTCAATAGCATCCTGTCCTTGTTGCACTGCCTCTTCATAGGTATGACCATGGGTTCTGCACCCTGGAAGTTCAGGGACAGTCACAACATAAATCTTATCCTCATCATCCCATTGGATGATCATGGAATAATGTTTGGGATTCATGGCATCTCTCCTAGTTTTCTCAACGCATCTTCAACATCCCTAATTTGGTAACCCTGTGCATCGTTCCCATCTTTGCCAGCTAATGTGACTCTAACACCTGGTAGAGCAGGATGTTTCCAGACAGTATGGCTTCCTTTTCCGGGTCGAACATAGAAACCAGCTTTGGATAAAGCGGCTTTCAACTGTCTAATTTTTACTGGTATTGCTTCTCCAGAATATTACTTACTCAGATAATACCATGTTTGCGATTCTTTGTCAGCAGATTTAACCATATATTCTACAGATCATATTTAGACAATCTTGAAAGATTTTTAGCTCTTTTGACTGTTTTGATGTCAGTTTTGATGTCAATGTCACTCTAGATGTCAAAACAAAACTGCCTCAAGTCGCTACTAGAGCCACTTGAGGCTGGTTACACGGGATGAACGGTGCCAAGGGACGGA
>CBJMBI010000336.1:0-4959 GCA_966427955.1 uncultured Ktedonobacterales bacterium | reverse complement strand
TCAGTAACCATAGCCACATGCATTCCGTTCTAAACTATCAGAGAATACATCCTAGAAGAGTGCTATGCAACAATTCGACACACTATCAGTATCACAAAGTGCGTTACAAGATATTACAAGCACTGCATCTAAAAACCAGGAGCTTGCGAACTCGTCCAATCATCTGCCCACGAGGATGCAAGAGGATACTCGTGCACCAGAGCAAGCACGACTCCGGCATGGCATTCTGTATGTCTGCATCGATCATTTCTACTGTACCCTTGAGGAGATGTTTGATCCTTCACTACGCGGGCACAGTTTTGTTGTAGGAACAGGTACGGGCCGTCCTAATGAACCTGGACGAGTGATCGAGGCTTCTCCAGCAGCTATGCAGCTTGGAATTACACCAGGTATGTCACTGCGACGAGCCCATCGCCTCGCTCCGCGTACACGTTTCTTGCCCGCTTCCTATGATCGCTATCAACCAATCCTGCAAAAGCTGAAGGATTGCTATCGCTTATATTCCCGCATCATTGAGTCCATCCCCATTTCAGATGCCTTTATTGATCTGCAAGGCTGCGAACTCCCTTTTCAATCTCCTGTTGCACTCGCCAAACAACTCCACATGGAGATCTCAGAAATGGGTCTGACAGCTCTGATCGGCATTGCCAACGGCAAAGCTATTGCTGAACTTGCGGCACTGATGAGCATGAAAGATGGATGCAATGGGATTCGCTATATTCCACCTGGTGATGAGACTGCCTTCGTACAAGCTCTGCCACTCTCTGTCCTGCTCAAACTGCGTGCCGCAGGAACTGGGCAATCTGGAGCATTATCAGGCTTGGGCCAGCGACACCTAGGCCCCAATAGCCAATATCGCTCCCCCTCACAAGATACGAAAGGGAAAAACGGGCAGATTGATCCTATAGCAATAGCCGAGCTTATTGCCCACCTGAACGACTTTGGCATTACCACCTTTGCCCAGGTCGCATCACTCAAAGAAGAGGGACTTGTGCGTCGTCTGGGTTATCTGGGAAGCTGGCTCCATCAGATTGCTCATGGCAAGGATCACAGTCTAGTTATACCTGATGCCCCGCCACTGAGCCAAAATGCGCGTATGTGTTTCCATCATCAAGCAGATGCCGATGAAACCTGTGCAGCATTGCGCAAACTCGCCGATCATCTGAGTGAACGTCTCCGTGAGCAACGTCTCAAGGGGCTCTCGATTGCATTGATTCTCTGGCCCAGCTCGATACGCCACGAAACGCAACAGCTTGTGGGAGATAAAGAAGGGAAAGATTTGGCAGTAACCACAGCAGACAAGACAATCGGCGGACAAATGATCCTTTCACGGCATACCAACGAGGCCGATGTGATCGCACACCACAGCCTGATGCTCTTTGCTCACTATCACCGTCCCGGTGTACGCTACCAACAAGTGCAATTGCGTATCGGTGACATCATGACCTCGATGCAGGCCTATTCTCCTCCACCGACCCGCACTCGCAGGCTCACCAGAAAATTATCAATTGAGCATAAAAAGTAATAAACTCTTACAGACCCACACTCCGCAGAAGGGTTGATGGAAAAAAGGATTTCCCGTAAGGTTAAGAAAAAACCAAGAACTATTGACACTATCAACCCTCTACCCGTATACTGCTCTTACTAAGAACTCATCGGTATTTTAAGCAAGCATACAGCCATTCAAAATAGCGGGCAGATTGTAGAAGAGAAATATTCCATGGAACAACCAGCAATATTAAGCATCTTTCGTACAGAAACACATTATCGCTTTCGTCTTGATCTTCCCGATGGCCCAGTAGGCCAAGAGTATAGCACTGAACTCACTACAGAGCTGCGTGAGCAATTGCGTCGTGTGCAACAGGCAGCAATCCAGTCTTTCCAGCCAGCAGCCACAGGTGAACTCAAGGGTCCAACAGTCAAGATTGGGACAGTAAATGATGCCGTCTTCTCGCTGGGGCGCTTTCTTTTTGATACACTTCTGCCAATTCCGATCCAGGCATCATTACGCATGCTTAATTCTAGTTCACTGATCCTACGCACAAATACACCAGATATTCCTTGGGAGCTTATGGTTGATGGGAAGACAAAATCTAAGCAATGCCTTTGCCAGGACCTGAGTGTAGGACGGTTGATTTTGCGAAACCGAGAAAGTATGCAGCAACGTCCTTCTTTCTATGAGCACTCTACCCGCAAAGCCAGCAAACGAGATAACCAAGGGCTTTCTGCTCTCTTCCTAGTCAATCCGACTGGAGAACAACCGACAGCAGAAGAAGAAGTAGCCATACTCTGCACATGTCTGCCTGAATCAGTTTCACGCATTATTCTCTATCGACAGCAAGCAAACCAACTAGAGATGCGTATGCGGCTGAATACTGAGGCTCCTCATATTCTCCATTATGCTGGTCCCCCACCATTAACAACAGGCACAAACGCTCCAACACTCGCCCTGGCAGGTAACTCGCGTCTAGACCGTTCGTCCCTCGAACAACTTTTCCAGGGCCTACCTAAGCCGCCACTCATCTTCCTCAGTTATCACGAGAATCATCGTCATAACCACAATGGCCATGGAAGCACTCTCAGTCTAGAGGCTCGTAACGACCAAATGGAGCAACTAGCAGGCAATATGCTGGCAGCCGGGGCAGGAGCAGTAGTAACAATGCGTTGGCCTATTCCTCCTCAGGAAGCACGTGAATTTATGATCCTCATCTATCAAGATATTGCAGATGGTATTGAGATCGGCGAAGCTTTACGCCGCACACGTATTGCTCAGGCACAGCATCATAGCGATGAGACATCCTGGATGACATTTGTCCTGTATGGAGATCCCACACAACGGTTGGTCACTAGCTTCCCTTCGAGCAAAGAACGACCTATTGAGCCTCCATTTGACCTATTTGAAGACAATGGGATCATGTCTCCACTGTTCCCTTCTGCTCACACCTTGGATCGTCGGTTCTTGCGTGCAGTACTCGAATTTGCACTGGGTGAAGCACGTCGCATGCATAAAGATTACTTAGGCACGCCACATCTCTTTATTGCTCTTACTAAATTAGATGGAGGGTGCACGCAAGATGCATTACGCAGCCTAGGCTTCTCATCTAAGCAAGTACGGGAAGTTATTCGTCTCGCTTTAGGCTCCGGCAAAGCAACGAGTGATACACCCATTCTACCAACACGCCGTTGCCGAGAAATATTGCAAACAGCAGAGCGTAACGCACTTGCCTCAGGGTCCCAATTAGTCGACGAGCGAGCCATTGCTCAGGCAGTCTTGAGTGAAGGAGATGGCGTTACTCATGAGCTACTCACTAAACTAGGTATCAATCCATCACAACTGATTGAGTTGATTATGGCAAGTAATGCTCATGCCTTGCTCGAACTCGTCCCATCTGTCTCAGCCAGTTCTGAGGCTCTTCCTGACGAGTTGCCCGATGGGATCAACCCTGACATAAGTGGCAAGGGCGGGACATCCACCCTCGAAAAACTAGGACGCGATCTGACCAAACAAGCACAGAACAAACAGCTTGCCCCCCTAATAGGACGAGAGAAAGATCTACGCCTCCTGATGCAGACTTTGATGCTCAAAGATCGTAACAACCCTATTCTGATTGGAGAATCAGGCGTTGGTAAAACAACAATCGTGGGCGGCTTAGCCCAGCGTATTGTTGAAGGAAAAGTCCCTCCAGAGCTACGAGGCAAGCGAGTGATCGAACTTTCAGCCAGTTCACTAGTAGCTGGAACCAAGTACCGTGGCGAATTTGAGGAGCGACTCCTCAAAATTCTAGAAGAAGCCGAGACCAGCGGGAATATTATCCTGTTTATTGACGAGATGCATATGCTGATAGGCACTGGTCGCGCCGCTGATGGCAGTATCGACGCCGCTGGTATTCTTAAACCGGCTCTGACAGGAGGACGGCTACGCTGTATCGGAGCAACCACACCTCAAGAATATCGCTTGATTGAGAAAGACTCTGCGATGGAGCGTCGTCTCCGACCCATCCTGATCGAGGAGCCTTCACCAGAAGAGGCATTGACCATTCTGCGTGGCATGCGCTCCCTCTATGAAGCACATCACCATGTCACCATTAGCGATGAGACCTTGCAGGCCGCGGTGAATCTCTCTGTACAATACCTGCCCAATTTACGGCTCCCCGATAAGGCTTGCAGTATGCTAGACGAGGCTTGTTCACAGGCCCGCGTCTCTTCTATAGAGAACGAACAAGATCTTGATAAGAGCGAGCAGATGGCTTGTCCAACCATTACGCCTACGATGATCGCAGAGATCATTTCGACGCGTACAGGTATTCCTGTCCATGCACCCGGTCGCGAGGAACGTGATCGCCTGCTCACCCTGGAGACACGGCTTAAAGGACGTGTCATTGGGCAAGATGAAGCTGTTAAGCGTGTTTCCCAAGCGATCCAGGTTGCACGTGCGGGGTTGAAACCGCGCAACCGTCCCGCTGGAGTTTTTCTATTCCTGGGTCCAACAGGCGTTGGCAAAACAGAATTGGCTCGTGCACTGGCAGCAGAGGTTTTTGGTTCAGATGAACATCTCATCCGTGTCGATATGTCCGAGTATATGGAAAAACATGCTGTCTCGCGTATGATCGGTGCCCCTCCCGGCTATATAGGCTACGATCAGGAGGGCCAGCTCACAGGCAAGTTGCGTCGGCGTCCGCACTGCGTCGTTCTCCTTGATGAAGTAGAGAAAGCTCATCCCGAAGTCTTCGACCTTTTCCTACAGGTCTTCGATGCTGGCCGCTTGACAGATGCACAAGGACATACAATTGATGCTCAACATGCTATCTGGATCATGACATCTAATGTAGGAACAGAGATGCTCGGTCGCTCGATGCCAAGTGGCTTTCGTGCCAGTATCAAGGAAACTGCTGAAGAGATGCAGAGAGAACGTCTGATGGAACGCCTACGCCAGACATTCCGCCCCGAATTTCTCAACCG
>CBJMBI010000335.1:0-4961 GCA_966427955.1 uncultured Ktedonobacterales bacterium | reverse complement strand
CGCCTTGCTGTTTGCGAAGAAGACCACGGACTTCAAAGAGATCACAGAAATCAGCGCCAATTGTCAGGGTCAAGTTACACACTACCACACCCGGATGAAAATTGGTTATGGTGAAGGTTTGAACTAGAGAGTCCTGCTCTAATTCGATAAAGCGGTCAATATGAATAGCCCCTTGCTCAACAACTTCCTGGTTACCCATTGAAAATGTCACGTTCGTAAGATCAATGTGACAAGCGTCTCCCATGGCCGCAACCTGATGGGAAAGTGGTACAAGATGACATCCTTCTAAAAACAGATTACAATTCCGCAGAAAACGTGTTCCATGCGAAAAAAGACCCATTTCTTGTTTTGATGAGAGAAAATCACCTCGCGCATCCGCTACTAGAAAAGTATCGCCACCCTTGAGCACCAGGGGGGTTGCGCTGCTCCATTCTCTGTCTTCTCTGACATCCAGTTTGATCGGTTCTACCTGCTGGGTCTCAATCGTTGAAAGCAGGACTACCTTTGGCATGTGATCTGTCATAGCAGTTCTTCCTCGTGGCTGCAAATTTGACATCCTTCCCACGTTGAAAGGATTGAAAATTTCGCTCTTCGCTTGGGAGAGCATTCTTAGTTCATTCAGTCTCGCCAGTACAGGCCTTATGGACTCTTTACTTCCAAACAAATAGTGCTTGTCCAGCATGATTAAATCATCATTTGTTCTTTACACAATTTTATTTTCGTGTATATATGGATATTATACTATAAAAGATTTGAAAATTCAATAATATAAAAAAAGAAGTTAAATTTCCTCCTACTCATTCAGAAAAATGGATTTTATTTTTATAGTGCCCAATGATACTCTGTTAGTATGGTAGAGGTTGGGTTGAAGTATTTCTATGTCTAGAATGTGGGGGAGATCACTAGCAAGCACAGAAATATGAGTATACTATACAATGAGATGTTTTGAAATAGAGTGCACTATGTTTTTTGATAGCCAAATTGGGCTAAGGGAGCCAGGGACTGGTCAAATTTCCTTAGCCGGTAGACCATGTGTTCAAAAAAATAAGCTTCTTAGAGGAGATATACCCACAACAGGTGAAGCCCCAAATACAATATGGTATAATCAAGACCACAAATTTGACCATCCAAATCGGAGAATTAAGTCGGGATGTACAAGACCAACTACGAAATCCACACACATGAGCCAGAGCAAGGAATGCTCATTGGGGATCATACCAGCGGGACCACTTATTTCTCTCCACTACCTACCTCCAGCGTGTCAACTCCTCCTTCTTACCATAATATTCTTACTAATGCTCCTTCAGTTGATCCAGATATTATTGAACAGCGTACATCTCTCGTCGAGTCCATCACTACAAAGCTCAGACAATCAGATCTCAATGCGTTAGTGCTTACAGGGATTGATGGCATAGGCAAATCAACTGTTGCTGCTTTGGTCTATCATTTTGTTGAAACTCAATGCCAGCAAGGGACTAGTCACTTTGCTGCTCCACCACTCTGGCTTAATATAGATAGGTCAACAACCTTTGCAGATCTTCTAGCTACTCTCTTTCAGGCTATAGGAAAACCACTGCCCGATCTGAAAAGCCTCTCGTCTGTCAATCAAGCACATGCTCTGTGGACTCTGCTGAGCGTTGCTCCTTCGCGGCTCATTGTGTTAGACCAGCTTGAAAATTTCTTCCATTGGGAGACTACTGGCAAGGCATTTTCTAATTGTCCAGGTATCAATGAATGGCTTGATGCTGTCAATTGTCGATTGTGGCACTCCGGGTGTCGTCTCCTGCTCACAAGCCGCTCGCTCATAGGTGAACATCCACCAACTGGCTTGCAAGAGTATCCTATTGAGGGGTTAACTGTTGAAGAGGGGAAAAGTCTGCTTGGCAAAAGAGGAGTAAAAGCTAAAGATGCTGATCTAAAAAAAGCGGTTAGCTGTTGTAATGGACATGCTCTTTCATTGACGTTGCTGGGCATTCTGGTACAAGAATATGCCATGTCACTTACAGAACTTCTAGCCGATAGAAGTCTCTGGGTCGGTGATACTGCAACCAACTTGCTTAATGATGTTTTCCAGCAACTCAGTGACCTCCAATGTGACCTGTTACGCGCTTTCTCTCTCTACCGAGCCCCAATGCCCATTGAAGCTGTACAAGCTATCTTCCCGGGTTTATCGTCACATTCTCTTCTCCCTGAGTTGAGAGCACTGATAATCCAACATCTGGTCCAGGCCACGACGGAGCAATCTTATCAACTGCATTCTGTTGTTGCTCGCTATGCTAAACAACACTTTATCAGGGCTGATGAACAGAAAAATCAGCAAGCTCTTCAGCAAGCCCATGCTCGTGCAGCACAATATTGCATCCAGCAAGCGCGCAACCAGCTTCCTCCTCATGAACAACAGCATCCTACAAATGATGTATATTTGCTTGTAGAAGCTATATGGCAATCTATTCAAGCAGGTCAATGGCAAGAGGCATATACTTTGATGGTGCAAGAAGGATTGCTGGATGGTCTCACTCATGGGGGGAGTTACGCCTGGTTACTAGAGTTATGTCAAGCTTTTCTGACACAGCAGGTGTGGCAGTTATCTCCTGAGCAAAGAGCATTGATCTCTCTCTCTGCTGGCAGACTTTTTAGCATGTTTGGGAATATCAAGCAGGCTCTCAATTTGTACGAATGTAGTCTTACTGCTTATAAAGAGGTAGATGATCTTTCTGGTCAAGCTACTACTCTCAATAATCTTGGCCTCGTCTCTTATACCTCTGGCAAATTGCTAGAGGCTCTCGACTATTTTAAGCAAGCACTTGCCCTTCGTCGTGAGTTCGGCGATCTTTCTGGTCAAGCTACTACTCTCAATAACCTTGGCCTTGTTTCTTATGCTTCAGGCAATTTGCCAGAGGCCCTCGACTACTTCGAGCGGAGTCTTACTCTTCGTCTCGATGTGGATGATCTTTCCGGTCAAGCTACTACTCTCAATAATCTTGGCCTTGCCTCTTATGCTTTAGGCAAGATGCCAGAGGCTCTCGACTACTTTGAGCGGAGTCTTGCTTGCTATCAAGAAGTTGACAACCGTTCCGGGCAAAGTACTACTCTCAATAACCTTGGCTTCGTTTCTTATGCTTTAGGCAAGATGCAAGAGGCTCTCAATTACTTTGAGCAAGCCCTTACTCTTCGTCATGAGATCGGCGATCTTTCTGGTCAAGCTACTACTCTCAATAATATGGGCAGCGTCGCTAATGCTCTCGATAAATTGCCAGATGCACTTGACTACTACGAGCGGAGTCTTGCTCTTCGTCGTGAGATCGGCGATCTTTCCGGCCAAGCTACTACTCTCAATAATCTCGGACTCATTTCTTATGCTTCTGGCAAGATGCAAAAGGCTCTCAATTACTTTGAGCAAGCTCTTTCCCTTCGTCGCGATATGGGTGACCATTCAGGAGAAGCAGCAACGCTTAATAATCTTGGCCTTGCCTCCTATGCCGCTGGCAAAATGCCAGAGGCTCTCGACTATTATCAACAGGCCCTAATCCTTCATCGCGATGGCGGGGATCTTTCTGGTCAAGCTACTACTCTCAATAATATGGGTAGCGCCTCTAATGCTTTAGGGAAAACGCAAGAGGCTCTTGACTGTTATAAGCAGGCTCTCGCTCTTTGTCAACAAGTAGGAGATCGTTCGACAGAAGGTACAACGCTTAGTAATATTGGGCTTGCCTATCATGCCTTAGGCAAGATGCAGGATGCCTTCGACTATTATAAACAAGCCCTTACTCTCCGCAGAGAAGTGAAGGATCGTTTGGGAGAAGCCGTAACGCTCAATAATCTTGGTCTTGTCTCTTATGCTCTAGGTCAGATGCAAGATGCCCTCGTCTATTATAAACAAGCTCTCGCTCTGCGTCGTGACGTAGGAGATCTTTCTGGTCAAGCTGTAACGCTCAATAATCTTGGTCTTGTCTCTAGTGCTTTAGGCCATATGCAAGATGCTTTGGAGTACTTTGAGGAAGCATTGGATCTCCGCCGTACTGCCGGTGATCTCTCTGGACAAGCCATAACACTTAGTAATCTTGGTAGCGTCTCTAGCGCGTTAGGCCACATGCAAGAGGCTCTCACCTATTACCAGCAAGCTCTCGCCCTTTATCAAAAGATTGAAGATCTTGCTGGACAAGATGCAACGCTCAATCATCTTGGTAGCGTCTCTAGTGCTTTAGGCCACTGGCAGGAGGCTCTACAGTATTATCAGCAAGTGCTGTCTCTTTGTCAGAGTCGAGGAGATCTTCATGGAGAAGCTACTACCCTCAATAATCTTGGTAGTGTTTATAAAGGTCTAGGACACTTGCAGGAAGCCCTTGACTACTACAAGCAAGCCCTCATTCTTAATCAAGATGTACAAGATCATTTGGCAGAAGGTACAACTCTCAATAACCTCGGAAGTGTTTCTTATGCTTTAGGCCATATGCAAGACGCCTTTGACTACTATAAGCAGGCCGTCGCTCTGCGTCTCGATCTGAAAGATATTTCAGGGCAAGCTACGACCTTCAATAATCTCGGTCTTGTCTCTTATACTTTAGGTCAGATACAAGATGCCCTCAGCTATTATGAGCAAGCCCTTGTCCTTTGCCGAGAAGCAGGAGATCTTTCGATGGAAGGTGTAACTCTCAATAATCTTGGCAGTGCCTATCATGCCTTAGGCAAAACACAAGAGGCTCTTGGGTATTATCGGCAAGCCCTTTTCTTCCGTCGTAAGTTAGGAGATCGTTCAGCAGAAGCTATAACTCTCTGGAATCTCGGCTCATTGTTCTTTAGCCAAGCACGCTATGAACCTTCTCTGGCTGCATTGTTTCTGGCACGTGATCTCTTCGAGGAACTCCTTAGCCCAGACTATAAGGCAGTACAAGAGTGGATCGATGCTCTCCATCAAGCAGTCGGCGACCAAGCTTTCACATCTCTCCAGCAGGAGATTGAAT
>CBJMBI010000334.1:0-4968 GCA_966427955.1 uncultured Ktedonobacterales bacterium | reverse complement strand
GGGACAAGTGAGCTACCTCATAGTCGATACTGCACAGTATAACGTATACTAATATGGTTGAGATCACTAGCAAATACCGCAGCATACTAGCGAGCCTTAGGAAGAAACGCTATCAGCCATGAGTATACGAGAGCCCAGAGACTATCAGAATAATATATTGCCAACAGACAATCAACAGCACAGGCAAGCAGAATTTCCAATCACCAATGCTTCTACAGATCACCAGAAGCAGGAGAAGCTGGCAACCACATCTAGTCCTGCCAGCTCACAGCGAAAACGCTCTCGACTCAATAGGATCAAAGTATGGCACTTTATTCTACTAGTACTGATAATTGATGTCAGCATTTTCGGCCAAGCCTTCTGGCAAGAGTTTACCAAACATACGACACAGGCAAAATCTCAGATTACAGAAAGCGGATTTAGACCTATATCGCATGGCATTAAGTTAGCAAGCAATAATCAACAACTGACTAACGATATGAACTACCAACAACAGGCTAGTCTTTACGTGAGTCATATGAGCCTGGACGAGAAATTGGGTCAATTGATTGTTGCCAGTTTCACTGCATCCGGTTACTCGCCTGATTTGGACACGATGATTAACCAACAGCATATCGGCGGTGTCATCCTCTATGCAAACCAGATTCAGACCATCCAGCAGGTCAAGACCGACATAGCTAGGATGCAATCCCGAGCAAATTTGCCGTTGTTTATCGGTACCGACCAAGAAGGAGCAACTGTCAATCGTCTGGCCGCTATTTACGGGCAAGACAGTTTAACGGCACAGCAGATGCAACTGTCAGGTAATCCAAATGTTGCCAAGAATGAAGGGCAAAAAATTGCTCAGCGTCTACTCAACCTTGGTATCAACGTCAATTTTGCTCCTGATATAGATGTGGGAATACCTGGTGGCTATATAGACAAGGATGCGCGCGATTTTGGTCATACCGTCAACGATGTCATCACATATGCTGGAGCCTATGTTCAAGGCATGCAAGGTGATGGCATAATCGCCTGCTTTAAGCATTTTCCTGGCCTTGGCGATGTTCCTGCTCGCCTTGATCCACACAGCACCCTACCTACTGTTAATGCAGATAATAGCCATATCTCTAATGTTGATTTAGCAACCTTCAAGCACTTCATTAAGTCTACAAATCCGCAGGAACAAGCTAACATGATTATGGCCACCGATGTCCTGATGCCAGCTATTGATCCCCAATACCCGGCTGAACTCTCCCATACTTTCATTACCGATATCCTGCGCACACAACTCGGTTACAATGGTGTAATCATTAGTGACTCCTTACACATGCAAGGAGTCACTATCAATGGGAAACAGCTTAGCATTGGCGATGCAGCAGTACTAGCCATACAGGCAGGCGTCGATATAGCATTAGACATAACTGGATCGAACGAAGTTTCAGAAGTAATTAATGCGCTTAAGACTGCATTACAAAACGGAACATTAACCCAAGCACGCATAGACGAGGCGGTAACACGGATTATTACACTCAAGATGAAGCAACATCTGATGTGAGGAACTCTCTATCCTTTCTTAGGCATTATGCCATTTTTTGACAAAAATTTGTCAATACCGAATGCGTGTGCTTCATTGCACCCGCTCGTTCCCTCGCTGCAACCGCTCAATAATCTCTTTCAGACGGCGTGTTTCAGCCATATGCTGATTATGCATCTCTCGAATCTCTTGCTCCATCTCCTCTTGCATCTGCTCCATGCGATCTTTCATATGAAGAATAGCTTCGACTCCAGCTAGATTCACACCAAGATCACGCATCAAACTACGAATCTGGATAACACGTTCGATATCACGATCTGAATAGAGGCGTGGACTATGTGGACTATTTCCCTTTCGTGCAGGGGCAATCAACCCCAAACGCTCGTAATGGCGCAGAGTTTGCTCGTGGACCTCAGCTTTCTGGGCGGCTACGCTAATGATATACCATGCACCATCACTCTTCTCAGACATGATCAAGTCTCCTTATGAGCGAGCCTCAACGCCTCGGCTACGAGCTAATATCTCGAACAGTGCACGCTCTTCGTCGGAGAGATTCATTGGCAAGACAACCTTGACACGCGCATAGAGATTACCACATCCTTCTCCACGCAAACGAGGCATCCCCTTACCTGCCAAACGGAACAACCGATCGTTCTGTGTCTCCGGTGGGACGGTCAACAGCAATTTGCGACCATCAGGTGTCGGCACTGTCACTTCCCCTCCAAGCATTGCCTTGACCAATTCGACATCCACATCCACATAGAGATCATCACCTTTCCGCTCAAAGCGAGGGTCCGGCTTTACGCTGATGACTAGAAAGAGATCGCCACGCGGGCCACCACCAATGCCAGGCTGACCTTCACCTGCAACACGAATTCGTGAACCGTTATCAACTCCCGCAGGAATTTTCACTTGAATACGCTTGTTACGGGGGATCATTCCTTGCCCACTACAATTGGAGCATGGTCGGCCCCCCATCTCACCTGTCCCCTGACAGATTTGACATACCTCTGTCGACTGGATACTAAAGGTGCGTGATCCCCCAACGTATGCCTCAAGCAACGTCACCTCAACGGGCTGATCAATATTGTCACCAACCCGTTTACGCATGTCATACCCTTGGCGCGTGCTAGTGCGCATTCCTCCTAGACCGCCACTCCCTCTTCCAAAGAGAGCCTCAAAGAAGTCAGAGAAGCCACTTTGTCCCATTGAATCAAAATCGTAGGATACACGACTGCCATTATATTGGTAGCTACGCCGTGTATTACTGAAATTTGGACCGAACTGCTCCTGCCAATTGGGACCTAGTGTATCGTACTTCTGGCGCTTTTCAGGATCAGAAAGCACCTCATAAGCTTCATTGATCTCTTTAAACTTCTCTTCAGCCTTCTTATCACCAGGATTAACATCGGGGTGATGTTTACGCGCTAACTTGCGAAAGGCTTTTTTGATCTCGTCCGTGCTCGCCCCTCGCGCCACACCGAGTATTTTGTAATAGTCTTTATAATCCATTGCCCAACTCACTTTGGTAGTAGGAGTCAGCTATTTCCCATACTGACTTTAACGCGAGCCGGACGTAGTGTTTCCTCACCAAGCGTATAGCCCTTACGTAGTTCTTCGAGAATTGTCCCCTCCGGCTTATCGCTACCCTCGACCGCTTCAACCGCCTCATGTACATATGGATTGAAGATCTCGCCGACCGTAGGAACTGGATTTAGACCCTCAGCCCGCAATACTTCTCCCATCTGCCATTGCAGCATACGCAGTATCTGTTGCAATTCCTGCTTATCCATAGTTTCCTGATAAACAAGTGCTCGTTCTACATTATCCATCACTTCCAGAATTTGTTTAAAGAGCGCTTTTTTCTGTTGCTGAACACGATCAACTATCACTCGCTCCTGACGTTTACGAATATTGTCTACATCTGCCCGCTCACGCAGATACCTATTCCAGTTATCTGCAGCCTCTTTGCGCGCCTTGGCAAGCTGAGCTTCCAATTCTGCAATGCGCCCATCAGACGATTGGGCACGGGAAGATGACTGCCGCGCCTGGGCAGATGCCTGCTGTTCACCATTATTTACAATCTGTTCTGCATTTGCCGCCTGCGCATTCGTTGTGTCCTGTGAATTTGCTACCTGCTGTTCTGCAGGCATCTCTTGAGGATCTTGCATAACGATTCACAAACTCCTTGTCCGTCATACGATAGCTTAATTTACGGTCTTCTAAAGCTCTTGATAATGTAGAACTCTTGGCCAATTGTGCAAACTGCGATCAACTTATTTTTTATGTGTTGAGGGGCAGATGTGCACACACTTTACTGCCAGTACAGTATAAAATCTGAGCCACCTCTTGTCAAGATTCTAGATTTCTTCTCCGAAATCGTTAAAGTTTTGACCCAAGTTGCCGTTAGAATGAAATATGAGGAAAGCCATACCTCTGCAAAGGTTGGTACGACGGGTGCAACTCAGCAATAAGCAGTGCTAGTAACAGAGGAGACAAAAGCTTGAGAAAAAATCGAAGGATGAGAGAAAATCAATGCTACAACTATGCCACTTTCTGGCAACGATTGATCGTAGTTAGTGCTATTTTCCTCTCAGGAGAAAGCTTAGCATGCATGCTTCCGAGCCACATTGCTCATGCTGAGATTAATTGTATTGCAGGCAATGGCGGTCCTGGAGGAATAGCAAACGGTGGGCAAAATGGCGCAGTTGGAGGAGTAGGTGGAGATTGTGTAATAGGAGGAAATAAAGTATTTGCTCCAGGTGGCTTCAATCAAAATAATGGAAATCAAGGAGCTAATCAAGGTAATGGAGGCGGAAACGTCGTGCCATAACTAGATGCAGCCCATCGATATCCTAGAACCTGCTTAACAGAAAAGCAGACTAGGACGCTAGAACCTACTTAATAGAAAAGCAAACTAGGATGGAGGAGGTAAAAGCTTGAGAAAACGACGAATGCTAACTGAGAGGCAAAAGCATAGCTACTCCACCTTCTGGCAGCGCCTGATTCTGGTGAGTGCTATTCTCCTCTCAGGCGAAATGGTAGCAAGCATAATGCCCAGTCAAACCGCTCATGCCATTAATTGTCGTGCAGGTCAAGGCGGATCTGGAGGAATAGACAACAATGAGCAGGGCGGGCCTAGAGGCACAGGAGGTGACTGCGTCCTTGGTGGAAATAAGTCATTCGTTCCAGGTGGCTTCAATCAAAATAACGGAAATCAAGAAGCTAACCAAATTAATGGAGGAGGCAACGTGCTCTAATTCGAGTAGACATACCTCGTCTTCGATCCTTTCCTGACATCTTTGAGCCTTGCAATGATGGTAGTAGTGCACAACATCATGACTGCTAGTGATTGACATGCTGTTCTATATGTTTTTGACCAACTAGCATTGCATATACTCGCTCTATTGAGATATGTGCAAACATCACATAAAATTGCGAAACCTCTTTTT
>CBJMBI010000333.1:0-4982 GCA_966427955.1 uncultured Ktedonobacterales bacterium | reverse complement strand
TTGAAGATCAGTGCATCTCAACAGAGAGAGTCAGCAACAAGAGCAGGCTCCTAGCTGGGTTGGCTTGCTCTAATAGAGCTGAGGGGCGAGAGGATACTCTTCCTCTCGCCCCTGAACTTTTCTGGAGACTTCCTCTCATCTGGTCATCGACAGACTGGAAACCACAGACGAAATGTACTTCCCTGCCCAACTTGACTCTCTACCCAGATTTGCCCTCCATGCATTTCAACGATATATTTGCAAATCGTGAGACCCACTCCTAATCCATTGACCTCGCGAACGAGCCGTGTATCGATGCGATAGAAGCGTTCAAAGATCTGCTCCAAGTGTTCATCAGGAATGCCGATGCCATGGTCACAGATGCAGATTTCAAAGCCTGAGAAGTCTTGTTGTTCTGCAGGAGACGTTGGTAATCTCTGCCTGTCGAGGAGCGTCGGGTGAAGAGGCCGAGGAAGCTGTTGTCTCTCGTTCGACAATTGGAGTGGACGAACAACGACCTCGATTGGGTTACCTTGAGGGGAATAGAGGAGAGCATTTTCGAGTAGATAGAGAAGCGCCTCGCGTATGCGCTGCCGGTCAGCCCAGATCAGTGGTTCCTCTGAGGGAGAGAGAGTGGCTATCTGCTCCAGATTGAGTGTCAACGGACCCTGCTTGAGACTACGATCCCCATCGAGTTTGTTCGCTTGCACATGCTTCTGGGCTGTTTGCAGAGCTTCTTGCACGAGTGAGACCAATGACACTGGTTCAGGAAAAAATGGCAAGAGGCCAGCTTCCAGTTGTGCGAGTTCGAAGAAGCGATCCATCAGGAGTGCAAGCTGGTCACTGGCTTCTTCAATTGCTTGGAGAAAGGCATGTCGTTCTTCTGGTGAGAAACGTTGCTCATGACGGCGCAATGTTGCTGCATACCCCTTAATGGTCGTCAGCGGCCCACGGAACTCATGGCTGACGTTTGCCAGGATTTCTGTTGAGAGCAGGGAAGAATCCCTTCCTATGATATCATCTGCCATGAACTCCCTCGTCATCCATCGCTTGTTGTTCTCATATGCTTGTCTTTGCTTGTCCGTGTGTTTTATTATAAATGAGAATCAGTCACAACGGAATCTTTTCTTGAGGCATTCTTCTCACAATCACATCACAAAAGAGAGGTGGGAGGCTTCTATGGCCGCGTTTCCTTCTCGCAACGAGTTCCTACGACGATTGTCTCGTCTTGGAATGACGAGTCTGTCCCACATCGAGACCCTCGCCGAGCGGTTGCGGATGGTTCCATACGCAGGCCTCACATTGGCCATCTGTGGCACACTGCTCATTACCCTCTGTCTGATAGGCATCGATCGCTGGCTGGTTATGCTCCCCAACCCAGGGATGCTCTATTTACCACTTGTGGCACTGCTAGGCTATCACTGGGGAATCCGTCATGCCTTGGTTTCAGCCATCCTCCAATTGCTCTCTATCTCTCTTTTCTTTCTGCCAACAACAATCACCCGTCTACAAGGTGTTACCGAACTGGTCGAACTTGCAGCTGTGACAGGATTTGTGCTCGTACTTACGCAACTTGCCCGCTATCGTCATGCGAGCGCACAGTGTGCAGCCGAGCGTTTGACACTGCTCAATCAAGTAGGAACGGCATTAGTCAGTGAGTTGGAAGAGGAACGGTTACTGCATTTGATTGCTCAAACAGCTTGTACGCTTACTGGTGCAGGTTTTGCCGCCTTTACGATGCGTCCGATAGATGAGCTAGGCCGTCCGACTGTGCCATCTGAAGGGCATCTCTTTCATCTGGCTGCCGTGGTTGGGGTGACAGAAGAGCAAGAACGGCTCTTTCGACGAATGCCTTTGGGCGGGGAAGGACTGCTTGCTCCCATTTTTCGTCAAGGAGTGCCTGTACTCGTTGCTGATGCTCTGGACTATCTCGCGTGCGGTGAGTCAACATCACAGGACCTTGCTCGTCAAGCTGCATTTGACTATGCCCAAGGACAGGTTGCCAAAGAGAGGCTGCGTGGACTCGGTGTTCCGCGTGGCCATCCCATCGTTCGCAGTTTTCTCGGGGTTCCCCTACTCGATCGCAACAAAGAGGTTCGTGGAGGGGTGTTGCTGGGACATGCAGAACCGGGCAAATTTCTGCCAGAACATGAACAACTCTTGATGGGATTGGCCTCTCAGGCCTCGGTCGCACTTGAGAATGCGCGTCTATATCGCCTCACACAGATGCGTGCACAAGAACTCCACGCCATTTTTGAAAGTATCGCCGACGGAGTCGTTTTGGTCGATACATCTGGCAAAATTGTCCGAGAAAATCGTGCCGCCAGTCATATTCGTAACAGTATTCAAGATACATCTGAAGGTGAACAGGCCATGCAGGCACTTCTGCATACTCCGGCTCAACGGGCTCTTGCAGGAGAGAAGTCACAGGATCTCACTGTCTGTGTCACTAACGTGCAGGACGAATGGCGTGAGTATCTTGTCTCAACCTCGCCATTGCATGCTCTCCAGACAGCACCGAACCATCTGTCACAGGAGACCCCAAATGCCGTTTCAGGAGTCGTCGTCACTTGGCATGATGTGACAGAACAACGACGACTCGAAGAAGAGCGCCGTCTGTCCGCCGAGAGCGAAGCACAACGGACTCTCCTTCAGCTTGTCCTGAACGAACTGCCCTGTAGTGTCTATCTCGTTCAAGGGCATGATGCTCGCTTGGTACTGGCCAATCAGATGACCACAACCCTCTGGGGGGCCACCTGGAAACCAGGGCAACCAATGAGCGAGTTTCTCTCCGAGAATGCTATCCGTGTCATTGGCACAGATAGCTTGGAGATGGCCCCCGAACGTCTCGCAACCTTTCGCGCCATCAAACTGGGAGAGAACATTCAGCAGCATCAAGAAGTCATTCGCCATCCCGATAGCACAAGCTTGCCTGTCCTGGTCAATGCCGTTGCCCTTGATCCTGAACAAGTGCGTCTTCCTCTCAAGCCATCAGATTGTGTTGGACCTGTGCCGGTAGCTCTGGTGGTTCATCAAGATGTGACGGCACTCAAAGAGGCAGAGCAGCTCAAAGACGATTTTATTGGCATCGCTGCTCATGAACTGCGTACGCCGCTCGCTGTCCTGAAAGGTTTTGCCCAGATGCTGCTCATCCAATCAGGGCGTGGGAAGGGACCAACTCTTGTTGATTGGCAGATCGAAGCCTTGCAAGGGATTGATCAAGCGACCCACCGTCTCGTTGAACTGACTGAAGACCTGCTCGATGTGACCCGTTTGCAAGCAGGTCGACTCACCCTGCATCTAACCCCTACCGACTTTGTCGCCTTAACAACGCGGGTCATCAAGCGCCTGCAATTGACCACCGACAGACATACGTTCTCGCTTACTACATCGGCTGAGCATATCGTCGTGGAGGTTGACCCTCAACGTCTGGAGCAAGTGCTCTCGAATCTGCTTGGCAATGCGATCAAGTATAGCCCACAAGGTGGACCCATTGAAATCACGATGCAAGAGGAAACAGCCCAACAGATGGTAGAGCTAAGTATCCACGATCATGGAATTGGCATTCCTGCCGATCAACAAGCTCAGATCTTTGGTCGGTTTATGCGAGCAGATAACGTCCGGGTGCATGGGATTGGAGGAACAGGATTGGGCCTCTATCTCTGTCGTGAACTGGTTGAGCGACAGGGTGGCCGTATCTGGTTTGAGTCCGTTGAAGGAGAAAGCTCAACTTTTCGTGTCGCGCTCCCTATCTATGCATTGGAGGAGGAGATCTCTTATGCGTCTGCTGATTGCCGAGGATGACCTTTCATTCACCAATAGGAGAGGGAATGTGACGCTATTGTTTGAAAAGACGAGCACTCACGCGCTTTTACGCGTTCGAGATACTGGGTGTGGGATTCCAACAGAGCATCTTCCACATATCTTTGAGCGTTTTTATCGGGTGGATCGGGCACGCTCTCGATCAGCTGGCGGGGCAGGGCTTGGACTTGCTATTACTCAATGGATTGTGACCATGCATGAGGGCACAATGACTGTCGAGAGTCATCCTGGCAAAGGATCACAGTTTTCAGTAACACTCCCGCATAGTCATCCATCTCCCTAAGAAGATTGGCCCTGAAGTGATCTACCTGCCTCTCTCTCCTTCCTTGAAGGCACGTGTAGCTAAGAAGCTCAAACGTCCCAGCCGAGGAGCAAGCCATCGGTCCAATCCATAGGAGTATCCAGCAGAGATGCAGAACAAAATGGCAAAGAGAATTGCATAGGGAAGAGCTGTTCCTATATCTGTACTTTGGCCTGGTTTGTATGGTCCGCCAAAACCTTCTGCTGTTGACCAGATGCCCAGTGACAAAAGGAAACCAACAACGAAGGTCAGGTTGCTAAAGACGCCAAGAACTAAACAGACCGCAAGTGCCGTCTCCAAGCTAGCCTCGGCACGAGCAAAAAGGAGGGGATTGGTACTGACCAGATGCGTCCAGAAGGCAATCCATCCCTGAACCAGTGCGGGTTGTCCATCCTTAGCAGCTGAGACATGATCCAGAAAATGGTTTTGAAAATCTGGTTGCCACTTCAACCAAGCGGCAACGGCCCACACAAGACCGAAGACAATACGTAAGGCACCAATAGCCTTTGGTCGCCAACTTCTCGGTGTGGGGCTCGATGACGCATGTGTAGGGAATACAGTGGGTTGGGAAGGCAACGTGGCCGAGTTTGTCTTCATAATATATTATAACTCCTACTACTTAAATCATGTTTTCTTTGTATTACTCTTTTTCAGCGCACATGATAGTTTTCTTGTATTTTGCCCATCCAGATAGGCTCTTCTCATCATGAACACAGTATTTGCCGTCCAATAGGAACTCTAACTGAGGTTGATGAGAATCAGATGAATTCGATAGGGGCAAATACTGCATTCCTTGTGATTTCTTCGTGATCCTTTCCTTACCCTTTGTGATTTCTTCGTGATCTTCCCAATCTATAGTAGAGGTGTAGAGAGGAAATCC
>CBJMBI010000332.1:0-4988 GCA_966427955.1 uncultured Ktedonobacterales bacterium | reverse complement strand
CTTTATGTCGAGCTTGCCGAATACAAAAACATAGCGTATTTTATAGATCTCTATTCTATACAGACCCATGCCGATACAGAAGAGCTGTCTGAAAAAGAGGACCCTATGGGAAGGACTGATTTATGCCTGATAATCCATTTTCACCATCCATTACAGGTGCCATTTATCCAACAGACTATATGACGGGCATTATCCACAACTTTGCAGATGTAGAAAAGGCTATTGAGGATTTAGAGCAGGCAGGGTTTGCTTCAAAGGACATTGTGCTCTTCACCAGCCAGCAAGCTCTTGAGAAGCTGCAAGAATCTCAGCAGTCGCAAACTTTGCTGCGAAAAATTATGGGGGTAGTAGCAAGTGTAGCTTCAGATACTGCTGGAGAGTACTATCTACTCTATGAGAAGGCAGCACGCGAAGGACAACACATTCTCAATGTATATGCCCCTACACCTGAGTTACAAGATCGTACACATGCCATTTTGAAAGCACATCAAGGCCATACCATCAAATTTTTCGGTCAGTGGGCTGTTAGAGATTTTCCTTAGCATCTTTTGATGAAACAAGATGAATATAAGTGGCATCACCAGACGGGGAAGCGATCCAGCACTGCACGCAACCAAGCATTGCGCATTTCAGCACCCACAAGTGTAAGAGTAATCCATATCCCTAGTAAAGTACCAACCACCCAGAAAGCTAGCATCAACGTCCCACTATTAATCCCAATAATCACATCCCAGAGATGGATACAAAAAAGAGAGAAGCCATCATAACCATTAGCAATTGGCAAAACTGCACGTAACGATGGCTGTCCCAGGGTTATGCCCAACATAGCAATACTAGCTAGCACCATCACTGCGGCTAATTCCTGCAATGACAGCCGCAATGCCCTCATGTAAGCATTGCGCTCCTGCTCGATTCTCTCCTCCCGCTGCTTACTCAGAACAACACGTCTCATCACATTTGCAGTCAGATCAGCCGGTTCAGCCACCAGTTCTATCCCTTCCAAGGCCCTTGCAATCTCTTCAAACAAATCCAACTCCTTCCGGCAAGCTGAGCATACAGAAAGATGAGCTTCGAGAGCTTGTATCTGATCGAACTTCAATTGATTGTCGATATATAGGTGGATCAGGCGGGTCGCTTTCGCACAATGCATAGTTATCCCCTCGCTTTCCACTCATGCTCTAAGGCTTCTAGACGCTCCTTAAGTAAGTTTCGTGCGCGAAATAGATGTGTCTTGATGGTACCAATAGGTATAGTCAGAATTTCGGCCATCTCCTCATAAGTCATTTCCTGCAAGTGGCGAAGAACTAACACCATCCGGTACTTCGCTGGCAAATTTGCGAGATGCTCGCGTACCATCCTCTGTCGATCATAGGCCTCGATTTCAGCTTCAACGCGTTCATCAGTATATCTACACTGATCAGATTGTTCAGCCTGGATTGCTAATTGTACGGCATGATCACGCTTGCGCTGTTCCAATTGCTTGAGCGCACAATTATAAGCAATACGATATAACCAAGTTGAGAAGCGTGCATCGCCACGAAAGCCTGGTAGACCTTGCCAAGCGGCTAAAAATGTCTCTTGCGTTACCTCATTAGCCTCTTCATACTGCCCCAGCATGCGAAAGACAAGGTTGAAAACATAACGTTGATGACGTTGAACTAAGAGAGCAAATGCATCCTGATCTCCAACCTGACATGCTGAGACAAGCGCAACATCATCTTGCTCAGCATAAGATGATACTAAATTAGGAAGAGATATTCCAACACGTTGTGGTGATGACAACAGAGACTCACTTAACATAACTAGTTAGAGAATTTATCGCGAGAAAAAGTTTCACCATTATCTAATCCAATGAGCAATTCATTGCCTATGATATAGGCGAAACATTTTTCTACTTTCAACTATCGTATCATAGAAGTACCGTATAGACAAAGAGAGGTATGCAAAATGTCTTACAATATCATAATTGTACTGCTAGGCTGGCTACTAATCATCGCAATCTTTCTGGGTTTCATTGTGCTGTTACGCTATCTTAAACATCGCGAACGCATGGCACTGATTACCCATGGCATCAATCCTGATGATAACCTCCACAGACAATACCGCAACCAAGGATTGTTGCGTGCTGGACTGATTACAATGATGGTTGGACTCTCCCTAACAGTTGGGCTCTATCCCATCAGCTTTCTCCTACCCCCAACGTTCCCAACAGCACCTTTTCACCTTGGACCTTGGCTGCTACCAGGCTTAATTCCTCTCGGAGTAGGCATCGCACTTACTATAAGCTATTATCTGGAGCAGAATTCACAGCCACCCATAGAAAAGGATGAAGACAAGGTAATTACTATCGAAAACCATTTAGAGCGAGGACGAAAAGAACGTTAAAACCCTACAAGGTCGCATTATCTTTCAACTTGAGAACAATACCGACAATACAGATGAGCAAAATAACCATCATCCCTAAGGCTTTCCACATCAAAAGGAGATGCTGTACAGCTTGTGCACGTGTATAGATCGAGAATAAAGTCCCACAATACACATCTTGCGTTCCCAATAGTTTGTCTCCGCTCAGTTTATCACTATGAAGACCTAGTGTTGATCCCAGCGCCCCCAAAGACCAGCGGGAAGTAAACAGCATAGCCAAGGTCTGTGTTGACCATGTTTTGAAAGGGAAGATCGCTCCTGAAAAGATTACCTGCGGAATGAGAACGATGGGAATAAAATTCATAGCACGATCAGTAGTAGGAGCGATCGCAGAAATAACCAGCCCAATCATCAAACCAGATAGTGAGGTTAGCCATAATGTTATCCATATCTCGAAGGCGGCTGGCAGCAAGATTCCCTGTGAGAATGGAGCCACAGTATTGACCATCGCTACCAAAAGAGCATCCTGAAAAAGACATAAAAAGCCTAGCACCACAACCTTTGAGAAGATATATGGAAGAATACCCAGATTTACAGACCGCTCACGGCGATAGATAGGAGCCTCTTTAACAATCTCGCGTGCAGCATTGACACACCCAAAGAGAATAGCAGTAAAGCTCAAAACAAAGAGAATTTTTTGGGCATCAATGCCTGAACCTGGAGCTATAAAGTTCTGCAATGCCTGGATGGCACCGCCTTGTCGTACTGCATAGGACTGCCCCCGAGGATCATTCTTAAGCACACTCAGTACCCGGCCACAGTTGCTCGAAACAACAGGATTACTTGAACTAGGAATCTCTGGCAGACCTCGACTCGTCAAAATAGCTACAGTCGTTGGGCATCTTGCAATACTCACCTGATTGAAGAGAGTAGTCCCAACTTCATATTTCAAAAGCGCAATCAGCAGTAGTGCGATCACAGGAGCTTGCAATAATAAAACAAGCAGGCTACCGGGGTCATTTTTGAGTACTTCGAGATAACGCATGGAAAGCAACCAGAACTGTACCCATGCATTACACCGTTTGGGAGGTGAAGGTGTGTCATGCTTTGACCAATAAACCTCTGCAACATCTATCTCTTTGAGACGTGAACCAATGTACTTTTGATAATCCGCCGAAGCCTTGAACCATGCCTCAGCCATTTCTGGCGCAGCAGGGAACCTAGCACTGGGCTCCAGCATCGAATACACCTCTACAAAATTGGATGCACCGAAAAATTGCAGTGCTTGATCCGGCGGTCCAAAATAGGCTAAGCGACCTCCGGGAGCTAAGAAACAGATATAGTCGCATAGATCAAGGTTATTGGTAGTATGCGTAGCAACCAGAACGGTTTGTTGCCTATTGGCTAGTCGACGTAACAGAAGCATCATTTTATAGTCTAGACCCGGGTCCAGACCCGACGTAGGCTCATCAAGGAAAAACACCTTCGGTCTATCTAATAACTCCAATGCGATGGAGACGCGCTTCTTCTGGCCACCAGATAATTTATTGACTCGCCGATGACGCAGTGCCGTCAAGTCTACATCATCAAGTACCTCATTAATACGTTGCATAAGCTGTCGATTGGTATAACTAACAGGTAAACGCATCCGAGCTGCATAATAGAGTATCCGATCAACAGTTAGATTCTGGTGCACAAGACTATCCTGAGGTACATACCCCAACTGCTTGCGATAGACAGAGAGATCACGATAGTAATCTTGCCCACCATAAAGAACTTTGCCTGTTTGAGGTAACTGAAACCCACTCAGCGCATTGAGCAGCATCGATTTTCCCGCCCCGGAGCTTCCAACGACAGCCACAAGGGAACCTCCCGGGATAGACAAAGAGATATTATTGAGCAGAACAACATTATTCCTGCCCACCTTTTTAAGGCCAACCGCATCAATGCGAATGCCCCTTTGACTATCCCCATACTTTTCTGGAGCAAACTTAGTGGATTGATAAGAGGCAGGACTTTTGTCTGCCACCCCCTTATCATACTTTCCATAAGACATAACAGACTGAAACTGGATATCCCTTATATATTGTGCTGCTATCGACCTTATTTTATTGAAATGACTATTAGACCCGCGAATCATTCTCGCAACATACTAATTTGAGTTGACAACATTATAGCAGAACTTAGTACACTCACTAGCCCATCTTCACAGATGGTACTAAGAAAGCGTACAGAATATTTCCATTGAGCCATGCAACCCTGCAATGCATGGCCCTTGCAAGCCAGGATTCCACTCATAAACAGAGCAAGACGACGACTTTTTACGAGATTATCAAATTTCCCAAAAATTCGTTAGAAAACCCCTTGACAGGACTAAGGGAGAGTGATATTATCTCTCTTGCGCCGGACAGGAAATACAAAAAGGCGTAGCAAATGTCAAAGCATCAAGTATGCACCTGAACAACTGAAGAGTGGTAAGGATATAAAGAACAACAAGCCAGTCAATTACTTTGATAAGCTTGTCATCAATACAAAAAACGCAAATCTCCTTGAAGAGATTAGCATATAGATTGAATGGCGAGTTTGATCCTGGCTCAGGATAAACGCTGGCGGCGTGCCTAACA
>CBJMBI010000331.1:0-4998 GCA_966427955.1 uncultured Ktedonobacterales bacterium | reverse complement strand
AGAGTGTCGCCGATAATACTCGTTGGCTTGATCTTCCTCTTGGCTATCGCGTCTCTGATCGCCTTGGCTCGTTTGGTTGGATCAACTGGTGGAAGAGGCGTAGGAAGCACTTTGTTGTCCGTAGATGCTGGCATGTCTAAATCTCCTCTTTCTGGCTAGCTCGATATTCCTGCCAAGCCTTGACAATGCCATCCATCGTCTTGCCTTCAATGTCCATGCAAGTTACATCACCATCCTCACGTATCCTATGAAGTATGGCTGTTCCATAATGACATGTGAGATGGTAGAAGACGGTTTTACCGAAACGCGTCTCTTTTGTCGAGAATGTCTTGCTCTTATCTTCCATTTGAAAATCCTTTCTGGCCATCCACCGGACAGCCCACTAACTAACTATGCTGATTGTGCTTCTACTACAGTCTCTTGTTTTGGCTTTTTAGAGATAACATACATTCTCATCATCTCGACTTGCTCATCTGTGTAATCCTTTGGAAGGACTCCAGATGGTATATTGAGTGCTTTCCTAAGCGCCAATTCCTCCCAATTCGCGTATCTGGCATAAACCGCTGGATTGGTAGCGTACAGATCATTGAGAAGTGTTCTCATCTCCTTTTGCTGCTCTGATGGTTCAGGAAGGGGAGCACCGTCTAGTGCTCTAAGCAGGCGGCCTGCTAGATCATGACCGACGTTTTCTATCTGCTCACCACTTGGAATGTAGTCCTCTACTGCTGTTGCCTCAACATGAGCAACCTTGTTATCCATCCTGAGTTTTAAATGCATCTCATAGCCAAAACCCTTACGAATGATAGGGGCTTGCCCAACATTTTTAGGGGCATAACCTATTCCGCCGCCTTTTTTAGTGTATTCTTCCTGCTTATATTCTTCTTTAGCGCGTAATGTCACAATGATATGACAGTGTGCAGAAAGGATGGTGTTAATAAGCTTTTTGTACACTGGTGTGCTCTCACTCCAACCATCGGTAAACTTGTTGCCACCCTTCTTGTTTACTGTCTCCAGAATACCGCCCTCTCCTTCCCACACGTGAGACAGACTATCAATCACGATGGCTTTGTAGCCATTTTGGACAAAGAGCCTGATAGCCTCTTCGTATCTAGCAGGGGAGAACGCATTAGGGACAAGATTGCCATTCTCATCTGTTTCTGCCAAGTTCACGATATCATGAGGGAATTTGGGCTGTAAGATTTGAGAAGATGCGAACTCAGATGAGATAACCCCTATAAGAACCTCTTCACCTTCTGGTGTTTCATTCTCTGCCAGAGCCGTCGCCAGTGCTAGAGCTGCATGGGTTTTGCCTTGTTTCTCAACGCCCCAAATGCATACACGTGCAGGTAGTTTGAATTTCTTAGCTCGTTCAATTTTTAATGCCATTTGCTTTCTCGCTTTCTGATGATATACTCTTGCTAGATGGATTGGCTCTCGACACCAATCCATCATCCACTCCAAACGGAAGGCTTGGTACGTGGCCTGAGCCTTCCACTACGCTAGATCACTGCAAAAGGATCGTCATCCTCATACAGCCATGCACGCTCTGTTTCACTAGGCGACAAATCAAACTGATAAGCGTTCCATGCCACCTCTTCCAGTTCGTCAGTGCTGAGCTGAGAGTCGAACCGATTACGTCCTATGGCATCATCTACATCTCTTTCCATCTCCCTATGCCATCGTGCTTCCTCTTGAGCATAGAGAGCAACTTGCTCCTCCTCATCGTCCCCTATGCGCTCATCTATCCCTAGCTGAGAGTCCAACTCTTCCATAAACTGCTCATCCTCCCAACTCTGCTGTGCTTCGATCTCTGCACACACATCTTTCAGGGATTGACCATCCGAGACGGCGTAATGCACGACAAACATTATTTTGCCCTTTCTAATCATCTATCAAATCGCTAAAATCCACGCCAGAGAGGTCATGCTGTAGGAACTCGAAATTTTGAGCTTTCACCCACTTGACATGCTCACAGGTGAGACGCTGACATCTAAGGCATTTCAAACGCCCGTTCCCCTGCTTAAACACTTCAAACCTATATCCCTCGCTGTCCTCAATTTCAACAATATTTGGTCTTTTCTCAACAATTTCCATCGTTTCGCTCCTTCCAATAGGAGAATGCACAACTGACATACTCCAGACGGATACACCGACCTTGATAATGAATGATCCCACTCCCGTCTTCTTGCAGACGGATATTCTTGTATACGCACTCACCATTCTGTAGATGAATTAATCCTACTACTATTTTCATGACATGAACCTTTCTTCGCTAACTAACTTTTAACAGAGAGAATCCGCTATTTCGCGTAAGAGGCGCGTCAAGAATGTCCCTCTCACGCCTCTTGTCATCCAGCGAGACAACCTCCTGAGCAGACGGCTTGTCCTCTAGCTGAGCAATCTTGGCAGCTTTACGAGCAGCAATTCTCGCATTTTCAGCTAGAGCAAGATCCTTGATGTGGTAGCAGCGCTTACCGTACTCAGCGTTACCAGTGCACGTACAGCTATGAGCACGATTTCTGCGCAAAGTCACATAATACTCTCTACCCTGGTCATTTCTGACCAGAAGAACGATGTCACCAGCATGCAGACCTTTAGGAGGATAGTCCTTCTTGATCGTGTAACGGACTAAGATTAACAGGTCCCGTTTCTGCTCTTTCTTCTTGCTTGCCATTTGCTTGCTCCTCTCGCTAGTGGTTTTGTTTGTAGCTCTTGCTTACATGAGTAAGTATAGCATTCTAGAATGTTCTTGTCAATAGCTTTTTAGACCAGTTTTTAGGATTGACAAAAAACTTCTAGTGTGTTATTGTTTACCTATTAGTTGAAAGGAGGTTACGTCATCTTGAGACGTGAGGAATCGCCTGATGATCTGTTGACTTCGGCTGAAGCGGCTATCATTCTGAGCAGAAATAGCAAGAGGGGTATCCATCCCCAATACCTAAATCAGCTCGTGAGGCAAGGTAGGATCAAGCCCCACAAGCTTGATGCTCGAACAAATCTCTACAGACGTGGTGATGTAGAGCAGATTATAGTAGCCCCTCGTGGGGGAAAACGTATCCAAGATCACAGCAAACGGAAGATAAGCAAGCAAGAGATTGCTTCTGAAAATGCGCAAGAACTAGCAAAAGACAGAGAAGTAATTCCTGTCACGTCATATCGATACGACATGCAAAATCTGATAGGTGGCGGTATCGTCTGTCTACAACAGATTGTCGAGAAAGTAGAGCGGTCTAGGCACTAGACCAGAAAGCAGGTAGAATATGACAACTCAAGAGCAAGCAATGCTTAACAAGCTTTCCATATACATCGAAAAGATGCAACAGGCACAAGTGCAAGAGACAAAGGATACAATTCTTTGCCAGCTTGTTTTATCTCTGCTGAACTTTGTGCCTAATCCTGAGATACGCGACAAGGCACTAGATATCTTGCAAGAGTATAATTCGGAGGAAAGTAGACGAGAGACTGGACGCTGAGAGGAGGTGTAAGTAAGCCAAGAGAGGTAGTTGACGCTACCTCTCTTTTTGTATGCCAGATCGCGCTAGGATGCGGTTCCGAGGATTTGTTGATGAGAGAGCTAGAGCAGGTCGTCTAGGTCAAACTTATCAACCATCATGCGCATAAGCTTATTGTGATCGGTCCGTTTGCGACTCCTCCTCTTGTATTCGAGTGCCATCTGATCAAGCTTGTCCAGTTGCTTCCAGGTAAGATAGAGGGTGATCTTTTCCGTAGGCTTATCCTCCTCAGCATCCGCTATCACGCTTTGAGGTTCTTGCGCTTTAGTGTTCTTGCGCTTACCTGCTTTCTTGCTTTCAGACTTTGCGGCTATAGCTGGCTTTGGTGATACCGCTTCGGTGTTATCCTGCTCTTGCGCCTCAACATTTTGCGGTTTATCCGCTATCCTGTTTTGCAGTTCTGTGACTTCGACGTTTTGCATCACAGCTAGATAGATCGGATCTTCCGTTTTGCTGCTTTGCGGTTCTACAGTGTTGCCGTCTTGAGGCTCTTCTGCGTTTATGTTTTGTGGTAGTACAGGTAACGCGGTATCCTGTTCCTCAGTTTTACCGCTTTCCTGCTCTGACGTTTTAACGTTTTGCTTCATGGCCTCTGCTGCTAGGCTCCAAGCGCTCTTCTTCTTAGCTGGCATGGTTCTCTATCCTCTGCATGAGATCACTTGCTAGGTTATCCCAAATGGCACCTAGACCCGAGTCCAGGTCTGCTACATCCACATGCTGACGAGCGGCTTTTTTATAACTTGCTCGTCTAGGGACAGGCTCCGGATAGACCAGATCACCATACGTTGACCGGATAGACGCTAGGACTTCCTGGTCTTCTTTCTCACGCGGGTTATGGAGAGTGCAGAGGATACGCCAGATATGCAGGTCAGGGTTAAGCTCACTATCCCGTACCTCCTCTATTTGGTTCATAATGAGGGGTAACGTTCGCTCTGCTATGAGATCGGTTGACGCGGGTACCAGTATTCCCCCTGTTGCTGCTGTAAGAGCAATGCGTGTGATCACTCCTAAGCTGGGAGGGCAATCCAGGATGCAAATATCATAGTCCTGCTCATACTTGCGTAGGGCTATCTTGAGACGGCGTTCAAAGTTGGGCATAGGAAGTAGCTTGATCTCTGCTGCAGCTAGATCAATGTTTGTGGGTAGCAGTGACACACATTCCCCTAGCTTGATGGGTGTGATCTTCTTCCCCTCCACAATGAGGTCATAGTTTGTCTCGTCTAGGGCAGCTAGGTCTATGAAATATTCCGTCTGGCTCCCCTGTGGGTCTAAGTCCACAAGGAGAACACGCTTTCCTGCTCTGGCCAGAGCACCCCCTAGGTGGATAGCTGAGGTGGTTTTCATCACGCCGCCTTTTTGGTTGGCTACGGCTAAGGTATACATCTTCAAATCCTTTCATAACGGTATAGCGTGAGAACGGCATACCCGTACACACTCAGCAATTATCGAACCCCATCCCTGCCGAGTCAAGGCAACAAAAAAGCCT
>CBJMBI010000330.1:0-5009 GCA_966427955.1 uncultured Ktedonobacterales bacterium | reverse complement strand
AGGTGGTTTATGGGGCTGGTAATAATAATGGTAATGCACAGGAAAGTGGTTTTGGCCTCGCTTCCGTAGTGGAGTCCTTGCTTGGTGGTATGTCGGGCAAGGGCTAGTTGTGACTAGTCTCTGACCAAGAGGTAAGGATGTACGTGCGACATCCTTACCTCTTCATTATTTGTAATATCAAGTTATTATACATGCCATTGAATCAGGAAAATGTGGTGGTGTTTTTACAGGGGGAATGAAAAAATGAAAGAGATGATAGCAAAATAACGTACTGATGCGGAAGCGTATTGCTATAAATATTCGATTTTTTCGATTTTATGGAGTATATATAATGGTTAATAAGGTGGCCTATTTATAACATGCAAAGATAGATGCTGTACCCAAGATTAGATGAACTCAAGGAAAAACGCAGATGCAAGAAAAGCTATCAACATCGCTAGTAGATGTCTCACAACGCCAACGCTATGTTAGCTGGTATCGTGCGATGACGCTCACAGAGCGTGCTGCATTGTTAAGGGAACGCTCCTCGGCGCAATCCTCAATGGCTCCTGTCGAGGACGAAGGAGCTAGGAAACGGTTCCAGCGTTGGAAAGATCAGGTTCCCTTCAATAAGGATGATTATTTTGCGCAGCGGCTGGCCCTAGATGGACTGACCGAAGGGGATCTCCTGACATTGCTTGCGGAGTCACCAGAGGTGCTACAGGCCCGTGTTCCAATTTCTCCTCCATGGCTGCAAGCACTCATAAATGCTTTTGAAGAGCCGTCACAGTCGGAGCGAGGCGTTGATATGGTGTTGTCACTCCTACAAGTGAAGGACGGTCTAGATGCAGTGGCATATCTTGCCACGCTGAAACCATTGATCAAAGGTTATATGACGCGTCTTAAAGATGGTTTAAAGGTGTTACAACAAAAGTATCAATATTCTCCTTTTAACATGGCTACAATTATACCTCTACTTTTTCAGTATCTACCAAATCGTATTCTTCCCTACTTACTTAGAACATATGTGCTTGAACTCAATGTTGCACGTGTCGAGGGGCGCTTACAGGGTGAGACATCAGAAGAGCGCTTTCAATCTTTCTTACAGCAACTGTCTCAGCCGGAGGGCATTCTTCCCCTATTGCAGGAGTACTCAGTGTTGGCACGCAGGCTGGTAGAGTTGCTTGATCGTTGGGTGATCTGCTCACTAGAATTACTAGAGCGCTTGTGTGCTGATTGGGAGGAAATCTGCACGATTTTTCCCCAAGCACGCGATGCTGGTGAGTTGGTTGAGGTGCAGTCAGGCAAAGGTGACTACCATCGCGGGGGACGTAGCGTCACCATTTTAACCTGGAGTTCTGGTTTCCGTCTGGTGTACAAACCCAGGCCAATGGCTATTGATATCCATTTTCAGGAATTACTCTCCTGGTTGAATGCTCTAGGATATCAGCCAGCATTTCGCACCTGTCAGATCATAAATAGGCCAACATATGGTTGGAGTGAGTTTATCCAGGCTAGTCCTTGTACTTCTAAGGAGGAAGTTGAGCGTTTTTATCAGCGCCAAGGTGGCTATCTAGCCTTACTCTATGCACTAGAGGCGGCAGATTTCCATGCAGATAATTTGATTGCCGCGGGCGAGCATCCCATTTTGATAGATCTTGAGGCACTGTTTCAGGCGCGTGAAAGTGAGCAGAAGGAACAGAAGCCAAGTAATCCATCAGTGCAAGCAATTAGTCATTCTGTCTTGCGGATTGGCTTACTGCCACGGCGTATGTGGTCCAATGGACAGACTGAGGGAATTGATGTTAGCGGTCTCGGTGGGCAGCAGGCTGGTCAGCTTACACCAGAGCCCGTTCCCCAGTTGAGAGGAATTGGAACTGATCAGATGCAATTCAGCAGTGAGCGAGTTCCACTGCCTGTTAGCCAGCATCGGCCACATTTGCATGACCAAGACGTTGATACATTGGAGTATCGTGACTGCATAATCTCCGGCTTTATTTCAGCCTATCGCGTGCTTCTAGCACATCGTGAAGAACTGCTGCAAGAAATATTGCCGCGTTTTGCTGATGATAAAGTACGCTGCGTGCTGCGTCCGACACGAGCCTACGATATTTTGCTCAACGGCAGCTTCCATCCTAACATTTTACGCGATGCTCTCGAGTGCGACCGTCTCTTTGATCGTCTCTGGATGAGTGTTGAGGAACAACCGTATTTAGCCAGAGTGATCTCTGCGGAACGTGCTGATTTATGGACTGGTGATATTCCCGTCTTTACTACTTGTCCGGGATCACGAGATCTCTTCACCTCTACTGGAGAGCGGATTGCCGAATTTTTACCTATGCCATCGCTGGAAATGGTTAAAGAACGAATTTCTGGCTTCAGTGAGCAAAATATGGAGAAACAAGTCTGGATCATCCAGGCATCGTTTAGCAGTCTGGAGCTGGCTTCGGATTCGGAAACCAAGCAGTGGTTGCAACTATTGCCATCAGAAAGCATCGTGAGTCATGATCGTCTCATTGCGGCTGCCCGTGCGGTTGGAGATCGCCTAGAGCGGTTCGCAGACTTTCATGAGGACATGGTGAGCTGGCTGGAAATTGCCTCAGTCGGCGAACGTGGATGGAATCTAGCACCCACAGGCCCAAACTTATATAGTGGGATGTCAGGTATAACATTTTTCCTGAGCTACCTAGGTCTGCTGACCGATGAGTCGCGTTATACAGTGCTTGCACAGGCAGCCTTGAACATGACACGTCGCCAGATTGCGCAACGAAAGGAACATCCAGGACTTGGTGGGATTGGCGTTTTTAATGGAATTGGATCTTTTATCTATTTGCTCTCTCATCTTGGCACCTTGTGGAATGATCCTACACTCTACCGAGAGGCAGAAGAGCTGGTACAGTTGCTACCAGATGCTATCGTTGAGGACCAGCTCTTTGACGTGATAGGTGGAGCAGCGGGTTGTATGGCCGCATTACTCAGCCTCTATGCCGTTGCTCCGTCCCCGGCTACCCTGGCGACAGCAATCCAATGTGGAGATCACCTCATTAAGTCCGCTAGTCCACAAACTATGGGCATTGGCTGGAGTAACGAGTTTGCACCAACTCCATTAGCGGGGTTCGCCCATGGCAATGCTGGTATCGCATTCTGTTTATTGCAGCTTTTTGCAGTAAGTGGCGAAGAGCGCTTCCGACAGGCAGCTTTGGAGGCGATAGCCTATGAACGTAGCGTGTTCTCGGTAGAGAAACGAAACTGGCCTGATTTGCGTCCATCTTCGACCTCGCAGGCCGATGGCAACAAAGAAGCGGTCCATGAGAACCCCCCATATATGGTTGCCTGGTGTCATGGTGCTTCAGGAATAGGTCTTGCTCGTCTGGGATCGCTGTCCGTGTTGCATGATGCGGAAATTGATGCAGAAATTGATGCTGCCTTGCACACAACAATTAGACGGGGCTTTGGTATGAATCACTCGCTCTGTCATGGTGATATGGGAAATCTAGATATCCTCCTGACTGCGACACAGAGATTGGCGAAAGCTCATTATAAGGACGTATTACAGCGCATTGCTCCTATGTTGCTAGACAGTGTCGAGACGCAGAGTTGGATCTCGGGTGTGCCGCAGGGAGTAGAAACCCCAGGGCTAATGGTCGGATTGTCCGGAATGGGTTATGCGCTGCTCAGGCTAGCTGAGCCCGAACGTATGCCTTCTATCTTACTGCTTGCTCCTCCTAAATAAGCTTGAAATACCCTTTATACACAACTTAGCTAAGCGCTGTGTCCGCCATCTGATCATTGGATGCTGAATCGTGATGGCGGTACATGCTCTCCTCCTCAAAGTACAGGGTTATGGTCTACCTTGTTTTGTCTTCTGGCTTGTAGCATGATGGAGGTTGCTGTCCACCATCATGCTCACCAGTTCGGCTCTCTATCACTACTAGAGAAGCTGTTTCTTCCTGATGTTCAACATTAATTTGCGCTCTCCCATGCAATTGCCTGATTGATACACTGCTCAAGCTCCTGTTGCTCTCCACGGAGCAAGGTCTGCTTAACCGAGACCAGACGGTATTTTTTCTGCGTCTTGATCACTTGTCCAATGAGAAGCTGTGGCTAGACCTGTATTTGTTCTTCTCCTGCTTGGATGCCCTCTTGGAGTCTCACAGTAAAAGCACGTAAGATGGCGTGAGGATATCAGGGAATACAAACGGTCTGTATTGGTCTCAATGTTAAGAATATGCTAATGAAAACAACAGCCGAATAGTGTACGGAGAGTAAAAAAGAATACATGATAGAATACAGCGCCAAAATTATCTAGTATATAACGAATCATGGATTTATTTCGCTACCAATGTAATAGTATTTTTCCCAGGTAGAGCTTGTTTGTCTTGTGTATAAAACCCTTTCGAGTGAAACTAAAAATAACCGTGTGAACGATTGATTTGCAGGCTTGTGTTATAATAAATATAGGTGTTCCGGTTGAGAACTAAAAAGTCAAAATTTGTAGGAGAGTTCCCTTAGATGTTTAAAGACAAAGTTCATTGATCGGGAGAAGATAGGATGACAGATAAACATCAGGACCCATTTCTTACTGGTAAAGGTCAGAGTTACAATGATGGCTATTCGGACATTAGTGATGTAAAATCGGAAAGGGAAAAAAAATTGCCTGAATTGCCCCATTCTGAGTTCCCCCATCATCCGCCCCATTCTGAGTTTCCCCATCACCCGCCCCATCCTGAGCCCCTCCATCATCACCCGCCCCATTCTGAGTTCCCCTACCATCCCCCTCATGCTGAGCTCCCCCCTCATCATCCACCCCATTCAGAGTTCCCCCCTCATCATCCGCCTCATTCTGAGCTCCCCCCTCATCATCCGCCGCATTCAGAGTTTCCTCCTCATCATCCGCCGCATTCAGAGTTCCCCCCCTATCAACAGCTACCACACCATCGTCAGAAAAAGATTATTGGGTTGAATTCTTTACTTTCTGAAACCTTGAAGGAATTATTGCCAACGTTTAAGGATATTGATACGATTGGCAT
>CBJMBI010000329.1:0-5024 GCA_966427955.1 uncultured Ktedonobacterales bacterium | reverse complement strand
ACGGTAGTTGATGCAGCCGATCAAAACCCGTAATCCGACGGTTGCCTTGTCCAAAAGTCATCGAAAGCATAGAAGGCATCAAAACTTTAGCACAGATTAAACCGCATATGAGATGTTCTGGCGCTGTTTGGTCAACTACAATGATATCTGTACCACGTTTAATATAGAAATTAATGAGGCTTTCAAGATCTTCTCGCAAATCCATCTGTTCTGGTGGATAATGATAGAAATCACTAAATGCTTCCTGGAAGGGTTGTTGGGACGATGCTCGGTATAAGAAATCCAGTCGCTCAAATGCCTCTGGCAGATAGTATACCAAAGGGTGATGATCCATTTCTCGGACAAGGCTCGAATCTGCGAGCATCTCCAGAGCCTGTGTTCTCCTCTGTTGATCCAATTGATGAGGAGAAGCCAGGTACATCGCAAATTCGCGTAGCGCTTTCAACAGGGCCTGCTCTGGATGTGGATGTGAACCAGCCGCAACATAAGCTTTTGGCATCCCTTCCCGATTCTGTTCATCAATTCCCAGCAGACAGATGCAGGGGATTGCATGATCTAAGGTCATATTCAAAGCATAGATAGTATAACCAGAATGATATTCTAGGTGCTCAATAAGTAAATGAATCGTGGGATCTGTCACTGAGAGAAGATCAAGATGTGGTACATTAAGCTGAGCATACCAGGTGAGTAAGAAAGCATCCCGCTCTACTACTTCTAGGATACCGTGGAAAATGGCCTCTTCCAAGCAGTTTCCAAGAGCACAGCCATTGGAAACCTCGAAGACAAAAACCGGATTGTCTTCGCTTGCTGGGACGCCATAATAGGCACAGTGCTCTGGTACAAGAATAGGAGACTGGTTTTGGAAGGAATAACCCCAGACCCAATGGCATACTAGATCATGATGATATCGTACTATTTGACGACAGGAGTGATTCTGTTTGTATTGATCGTATTGTTCTTGACTATGAAGTCCAAGCGTTGTGGGATCAAGTACCTGCTGCGCCTGCTGTATGAGTTGATGATAGCTTGCTCGCACCATAGTGCGTTTGCCTCTGGGACGTAAGCCAGCATAACGCTCAATGGCTTCTAGAACAGACACCATCTTGCTGTGTTGGGGCTGTAATGTACAGCCAGTACCTCCAGTTTTCTCTGATTCAGAGGAAATTTGAGAAAAAGCAATTGGCAGGAGATTTTTGTTCTCTAGGAAGAGGGAAGAGACCAACCCTGTTCGCTGATCAACGTAGTTTGCAAGAATCTGTTCGGCATTGGCAACAGGTTGTTTGATACGGTATGTAAATGGCTTCGGTTTGAGATGTGACTGTAGGGCAATAACTGCCAGCTCAGCTCTATCTTTGGATAGTTCTCCACAATCAGGACAAGTAGAAACGGGAAGGAAAGTGTGTCTGTGAGACTCTAGGGTCTCTAATGAGACCACAAGTAAGGCACAACCTGTCCGTATCTGGTCTGGTCTCTGCAAATAGGAGGCCATTTCTTTTCTAACTAGTACTGCTAGCATTTCTATGCTAAACGATGAGAGCCAGGGTTGAGATACTAGCGGATCATGCTCTTTATGGAGGTACTGGTGCAAAAGCTCACGGTCAACATCAGAGCGAGTTGCCCCCAATTTCCGTAACTCGGCACAGCTCGTACACCCTTTTTTATGCGGAATAACACATGGTCCAATAAGACCTTCATTAAATTGAGTATAAACAGGGAGCAAAGCCACACTTGCTTGCAAACAGCGCTGGTTGATCTCCTGGAGCATCCTGGGAGACCAGACATCACTGCAATAGACAATCATTTTGCACGTTGCAAATTGCTGGACAGTACTTTCCATTGTAAAAGAAACGATTTGATACATATTCTCGGTATGGCGTTTCACACTCTGGTAGATAAGCCCTTGTCCAATGAGTCCAATCGAGCGGTCTTTATCCTCCGTCATTAAGTTATTCACCTTTCTTCAACTCTCTTCTACTCACACACACACGCACGATAAAGGGTAGCACCTGCACTAGGGCCGGATCATGGTCCAGAGGAATGGCAAATGCCTGTAAACCATTGTATTGCAATTTCTGTAGCAACATTTCTATTCGGGCTTGCCACGCATCGGGCATTATATAGCATGGCACAGACAATTGATCACCGCGTAGGGCTGATGGGAAATCTGGCACAGGGGCTACTACATGGTCTAACTGTTGGAATTGCTGGAATTGGTACTGTTGCAATGCCTGTTCAAGCCCTATGCTAAGGGCCTGCGCACTATCACAATGGGTACTATATGCAACAACCTGCTCACCTAAACACGTTGCAAAAGTAGGAACCTGCAATGAACCCGTGATATCGTAAACAGTGACTGGCTTGTTGACAGCTTTGAGAAGACGATAGAGATGTATCCCCTCTGGAGTCATAGGAGTCTTGATAAGATCAACCTGGGGATATGCTTGTTGAGCGTCCTTCAATTGTCTGACAGTGAAGTAGCTGCACCAGTCCAAGAGCGCCTGACAAACTGCTTCCTCCCAGGTTTTTCCTGATGCAATCCCCCGTTCTTGATCACAAAAATCAGATGATACTTGTACTTGAGGTATAAGATATATTTGTTTCATTTGCAAGTCTAATGCCCAGGTCCACATCTCATCTTCTGGAGGAAGTGTTTGCATTCCAATCAATTGGTCTGGCGATATGACAGGGAAGAAGTTTTGTTGTATCGCCTCAGCAGAAAGCAAGCGTCGTCGATCTACGAGAGTTGCAGCATAGCGTGTGCATGCTTTTTGCATCGCACGCATTCTGGCATCTTCTACATCTGTACTCACAGTAATAACGCTGAGAGCTTCGGACTGAAGCTTCTTGGGCATAGGGTTGGACAGACGTACTCTGTAAACAGCGAGGGGAACTTGAATAAAATGATCATCAAGTGCAGCAAAAAGCCCAAGCTTATCATCCACACATGCAGCAAAATCTTCCAAAAATCTCTTGTGTTCAATCATATCCTGATGCTGCAACTGTTGGATTCGCTCAAGGAACTGTGATGCGGTTGGAGCAATAGGATGTTGGCAGGCGAGACAATGAGGATGTGGAAAAAATGCATGGCTCTCATTTAAGTCTGTTTTGAGATCAATAAGACTTAGCGTTCCAATTGTTCCTGTAGGACAGGTATCCGTAAAATATTGAAATAATCTAAAGATGAGCCTGTTGGCAATGATGGCAGCTTCCGGTCTGGCAAGGAACTGGCTGCCAGCAATCAGCGGTTGATCACGAAATTCGTAGTGTGACATTTGTTCTGAGGAATGAGTCATATTCGCTTGCAGACGTCGCCATGCACACTCCCAGCATGTGCTAGTTTCTGGACAGACCAACGGGCCAATCCAAACGTGATCCTCAACAACAATCGCCTGGATGAACGTCTTCTGCTGTTCAACACACAACCTGTTCAGCAGTTGGGCTCGTGCTAACATTGGTCGTTCAGCGATGTGAAGAATGGCATCATAGGCTTGGATCGTCTTGCGTATCTCAACCTCATTGTCCCAGGAAGGGGAGTCTATCAATTGCACGGTTTGTCCAGAAGCATAATCAGCAAATAAATCGCGTATCTCCTGGAGAGAACTCAAACTAATTTCATCCTCCAATGTTCTAATTGCATTGATCTGTCTCACTCCACATTGCAAGCTTGCTTGGATGAGTGAAGCGAAACTGGGTCCGGAACCAATGATTAGCAGTTGCTTGTTCTGAAAACACTCAAATCGGTAGGCTGCCGACGTTTGAAAGGACTCAATAAAAGTAATGTCTGGGGCATAGGCCTCTAGGTCCACTGGACTAAGAGTATGCGATTGATCCTGACTCGTGTCTTTAAGAAATTTATGGGTAAATAACTTCTCTAACAGTTTCGTGATCATCCTTTTTCGGTCTGCATCTAGCCCCTCCGTTATCTCTGCAAGTGTAGCGGTCCCATCAAGATTTGGAATAAGGTTTTTTAACAGAAAATACAGGCTTTTCCCTTTGAGCATGAGGCAGCTATTGTTTCCACGTAGATAGACGCCATTAGACATCGGGATGCAGTAAGTATCTGCTTTAAATTTTGGCCGCATGCTTTGTGCTAACATATGCTCCATTCTCCTCGTGTTTGTCTGCATGATATTGCCAGATCACAACGGGGCATTGTTACTCTATGCATCTGCCCAATTGCCCAGTTTGCCCTCTTGACAGACACTCCAAATTTGGTTAGAGCTAGGCATCCATCATGGAGATAACCAAATGGATGCCTGCTTTGCAAGGCTAGTGGGACCTCTCTTTGTTAAATAACGAGGTCCTACCAGACAAAATACAATTTTAGCTATATTTTACATCAATATCTCCTAGCGCATTTCACCACATCACTGGTTGCGTATCCTTATCTGGTATATTACCCTAGTATACACAGCTGGAACATCTTTTATACTAACAACTGCCATACTCACAACTGCCATACTCACAACTGCGACGATACTCACAACTGCGACGATACTCACAACTGCCATACTCACAACTGCGACGATACTCACAACTGCCGTACTCACAACTGCGACGACACTCACAACTGCCGTACCCACAACTGCCGTACTCACAACTGCCGTACCCACAACTGCCATACCCACCCTGAATGCGACCAAACCCAGGAAGGTTAATCTCTTCCAAGTTTTCGTCGGTCAGATCAATAAACTCAACAAATTGCTCGGAGAGTTTTTGCTCCTGTGCTTGATTACGAAAATTGTTAGAAGGCATAATTGTTTCCCTTTCTTTGTAAAACGTACATTCGTCTGTTAGTTCGCTCAACAATCCCTGCGTTATTTATGTGACAAGACATCTTTCATTCGGCCACAAAACAATTATATATCTTCTGCATAATAAGCTCATTCACATTTATCATTCTAGTTAACAAGCATTATTCATCAAAATACTATCTTTACAGCTTTCTCAAAATGCATAAAATTAACATAAGCGGCGCGAGAAGTCCCATCCAAATCTCACGGATCGGGATGAGAGCGCCGCCT
>CBJMBI010000328.1:0-5038 GCA_966427955.1 uncultured Ktedonobacterales bacterium | reverse complement strand
TGGTATAATGATGCTGCATTTGTTTTCTCAACCACTATATGATAGCAGGAAAGGGCTTCTTTTTGCCTTTTCAGGACTATTGGTTAAACACAAAAATTCTGAAAGAGAAGAGAGAAATCTTGCATATGAGCGATTTTCATGCTATACTTAAAGTACTATATCGAAAAAAATTCTGATCAGAATTGAAATCTTTCGCTTGTTGCTCTACGGATACATTGGTTTATTAGTTTTTGCTTATCTTTCATGTATAAGATTGGTTGGAGAGTGTGGGTTCGTTTTAGCAAGAAATCGAGGAGGTTTAGGCCATGGCTATGGCGCAAGCATTGCTCAAAGTACTCTCTGCCCAGGGGGTTGAGACGGTTTTTATTGACGGCTCTTGGCAGTTTGTTGGTCCAGAGGAGGTCTTAACGGATGAGGTCTGCAAGCTGTTGGAGGAGCAGAGAGTGGAGTTGTATGAGTTGCTTGCAGGTACAGCCTCTAATCGCCAGGAGATGGCCTCTGGTGAGGAGTTGTTCCCTGATCATGACGAATGCTGGGATGTCTGTCTCCAATGTGGGACTGAGGCATGCATGTACGATGATTATGGTCGGGCCTTTTGTGGGGATGGTTGTTATTGGGCATATTGTTACCCATGCCAGGACTTGCTAGAGCCAGCCTGTTACACTGGGGAAGCCTCTTGCGAGCTGGATTTTGCTTCCATTGGCGGGCAATCCTCAACGGGATTCAAGCAATCGTTGGAAAGATGTTTTGCCAATGCTCAGGCAGAAGACCAAAGAGTGATACAAAGAGGTGCAGGGGACGCAGGGGACATTTCAGTTGGATCACAGGGAGAGAAATTGAGATGGTTTGAGAGTAATGCAGGGGACGCAGGGGACGCAGGGGACTTTCTAGGCAACTCTCAGGGAGAAAATAAAATAGAATATCAAGAAAAAAAGAAATATATAAAGAAGGGCGGAAGAGTCCCCTGCGTCCCCTGCATCCCCTGCAGAGCTAGAGAAGTGATATGCCACAAACCACCCTTTGATTGGGGTCCTCTGCTCTGCCGTCCGCCGAGCCCACCTTCCATGGCGAAAGATCCATCAGGATAGTACTCTCAAACAAGCTTGCAAAGCTGGCAAGAAGCTGGTAGAGTAGAGTTGAGCAAGGAACATAACAACTCAGGTACCAATCAAGCTGATCAACGCGATTGATCGCCGCAGGTCTGGGCCAACTAATCGCACCTGCCCGCCCCCTGAGTAGATTCCAATGTTGCAAGGGAGAATGCATGTTTTACGATCATACAAAAATTTATGTTAAAGCTGGCGACGGTGGCGATGGCTCGATGCACTTCCGGCGTGAGAAGTTTGCGCCTTTTGGAGGACCTGATGGTGGAGATGGTGGCCGAGGTGGGAGTATTTACTTCGAGGCCACAACAAGTCTAAATACATTAGTCAACTATCGCTATAAACAGCACTTTAAAGCGGACTCGGGAGGAGCAGGTGCTCGCCAGAAGATGCATGGTGCAAAGGGAGAAGATATTATCTTGAGTGTCCCCTGTGGCACAATTGTTCGTGATGCCGATACCCAGGAACTGATTGCGGACCTTGTAGAAGAGGGTCAGCGTGTTATGGTAGCGCGTGGTGGTCGAGGTGGTCTGGGCAACGTCCATTTCGCGACATCGACGCATCAGGCTCCCAAAGAAGCTCAGAAGGGTGAGCCAGGGGAAGAACGTTGGCTCATGCTTGAACTGAGGTTGATTGCTGATGTTGGGCTAGTAGGCTATCCAAATGCGGGTAAATCCACACTGCTTTCTGTTGTAACGGCAGCGCATCCCAAAATTGCCGACTATCCTTTTACAACACTAACACCGAACCTAGGTGTCGTAGAGATAGGGCGGCCCAGAAGCGGTGATGGCACAGGTTTTGTCCTAGCTGACATTCCTGGTCTCATTGAAGGTGCAGCCCAAGGTGTAGGACTAGGCCATGAATTCCTACGGCATATCCGGCGTACACGTCTATTGATCCATATGTTGGACGGTGCATCTATTGATCGAGATCCCTGGCAAGACTTTCAAGCTATTAACCGTGAATTGCGTGAATACGACGAACAACTTGCCGAGCGCCCACAGATCGTCGTCTTGAATAAAATCGATATTCCCGAAGCGCAAGAGCGTTGGCCCGAATTGAAGGCTCATGCGGAGGCAGCGGGCTATCCTGTCTTTGCCATCTCTGCCGTTGCTCAGCAGGGGACAAGTGAATTGATGGCCTATGCAGCGCGTCGCTTAGAAGAGATCAAACAGGAAGAAATAGAACGTGCAGCTTCTCAACCTGTCGCTGATATGCAAGGACCCATCTTGCGTCCCCAACCGGAAGATGCTTTTACAGTTACGAAAGAGAAAGATGCTTTTGTTGTGCGTGGCAAGCGTGTAGAGCGTCTGGTAAATATGACGAACTTGGAGAGCGAACAGGGCGTGGCTCGCCTGGAGATGATGTTAGAAAAGATGGGGGTCACCAAGGCCTTGGAAAATGCTGGGGTTCAGGCTGGTGATCTGGTGCGTTTCGGCAAAGTTGAGTTGTACTGGGGGGAGTGAAAGTAACTCCCTCATAGATGTCGTTTACTGGAATAGATAGGTCAATGGTGTCTAGTTTCACACTGTCATCTTGATTATACCATGTATCTAGCCATTGAACGCTTTCTAGACCTTCTAAACCTTTTCTGGTCATTTTCTGAACAATCATAATATCCCAATTTACAAGGACATACCCTTGAATAGATGGACACTGTGTATATATCCATACTTTATCCATCTTATCGTATTTTTCAGTAGTGGGGGATAGTACCTCTATAACTAACGTTGGGTGCTCTATATAGGTCTTATTTTCGGTTAGATCTTGCTCATTACATGTGACCATGAGATCAGGTAAGTAACAGTCATCCTCTATCTTTAGAGTGCTTTCTGCAAGAGCTTTGCATGGACGTTTTCGTAAGTGTGCATAGAGAATCCCTGTTAGATTTGTGATGATAAGAGAATGATTAGTGGTACCTCCTGCCATAGCAACCATTTCACCATCAATAAATTCGTATTTCTGATCAAGGTTTTCACGGTCTAGGGCCAGGAAGTCCTCTACAGTCATTTTCTCACGTCTCTGTTCATGCCTGTTAGCTACCATAATTCTAATACTTCCTTTGTAATTCGTTGAACTGCTCTAGTGTAGGCGATGTCATGTACTTGTCCTTTCTCGAAATAGAGAAGTTGTTAGCCAGAGTATATCATCGAAAGGGGCTATCACCAATAATATGCTTGCCAGTCAAACAGTTATTCCAAGCCTACTGTGATGAAATGTTTGGCTTCCTCTGATGTCTTTCGCCATATTTCTTTGCGAAAAGAGGAAAACATTTTCTTTGTTTCTTCTGTCAAATTATCCATTTCAACGTACGCTGCAAGGGTTGCACTTTCTAAAGATCCCGTCTCGCTTATGTAGTACAAGGCCATAGGTGAATCTTTAAAGTACTGAGATTTTGTCTCATAAACTTTGTCCAAATCGTGAATTAAAGATGGGTAGTTTTTCAAGAAGGTGGAGATTTCGTTCGTTTGGACAAAGTCGTAGCGCGTCTTGAGGTTCTCAATTGCTTTCTCAATTGGTAGGTGATTTTCTCGTTCTACATCGCTCATTTTATACTATCCTTTCTATTGGACTTCGATATTTTAGGGTGAAGCTATCTGACACTCCCCGTAGCTTTTGCGCAAGGAATCCTTCCTTCGATCACCGATTGCATGATAATTATATTGCCTAGGAGGGAGACGGTTCAGGATCTCTTGCTACGCTGTATCCTGGTGGTAGTTGTTGCCTCATCATTCTTCCTCAACCTTTGGCAGTCTATTTAAGATCTGCATCATCATTGCCTCAAGCCATCTGATATCAGACTTGGTTGCCATGGTTGACTCTATGCGGTCCAGACGCTCAGTATGGCCTTTGAGCGTGTCTCTGAGATCAGCTTGTGACTCTCTGATTTTCAAGATATCAGTTCTTGCACCTATCATCTCAGTTTGAAGGGCACTGATATTTCTTGAATGTGATATTAGTCCTTTATCGTACTCGTTTTGTCTTTTTGAAATAGACTCAAGTTCTCCTTTGAGATGATTAAATTGCTCATCCTGTTTTCGCAAGACTTCTTGAAGCAAATCTCTATCTGGATATCTTCGTTCGACGGTGATTTGAATAGGCTCTGTTTGCTGCTCTCTGAGCTTGCGTACTTCCTCTTTGAGATCTTCGAACTCTTCTCGCGTCGGGTGATTCATGGCCGTGTCCTTTCTAAAAGACTAGTTATAGTGTGCTTGAAATGCAATCTGATGTCAAGCTTCATTGCCGCAGTTTCATACTCAACAATGGCTATTTTACTATTAATATTGAAGCATGTAAAGAGGCTAAGCTTGCATATTTCATCATCCCTGCCAGATGTGCCGTAACCACTCTGCAAAAATGAATGTGCATTCTTAGCTATATTATGCCCCACTAAATTGTGCTATACTACCCCTGAGAAAACCTCTGGAAGCATTAGACGGTTGTTAGGAATAACCGCTCGAGGTGGCCGATTGAGAGAGATGGAAGCTTATGGGAGAGATAGTAAAGATTGTCTTTTCTGCCAATGAGAATGGGACTTATAGCATACATATAAAGGAGAGCTGGTCCGGACGTACCGTAAGTGGCAGCTTTATTCCTCCATATTTAGGTCGGCAATTAAATGCCCTACAGAAAAAGTTAGCAAATCTGGAAAGTCGTGACCAGGAGTTACGTGAGATAGGGAACCGTCTCTTCTCGGCATTATGTGGTTTTGATACAACGGGTCCCAAGTGGAGAGAGCCAGCGGACCTGTCTGTCCAGGAGATCTTGCGCACCATCATTCAGCGTACATTGAAGAGACGTGGAACGGCTGCTTTGATGCTGAGTTTTGGCCCAGGTTGTGATGAGTTTGTGCGCTATCCCTGGGAGTTGTTGCATAATGGAGACCATTTCTTGCTCGTTTCAGGCGTCTTTACCCTCAGTCGACTTTTGCTCGG
>CBJMBI010000327.1:0-5066 GCA_966427955.1 uncultured Ktedonobacterales bacterium | reverse complement strand
GCATTGTATCACCACAGTCAATTTTGAAATAAGGAATCTTGTTATCGCTAGCAAATTTGTCACCGAGATAATCTCATTACCGTTAGTTACTATAGTATCAATTTACTCACAAAAATAGAAGGTTGCAAATGTTACCAGCAGTTAATACATTTCCCCATTCTCAGGGAAAGCGACATGGGCTGAATAGTTGCTTGGTTTGGGGTCTCATGATCCTTATTTTACTGGCCATTGGTCTGACTATCAGCTGGTTTGCTGTGATCCGCCCGTCTATCCACACTATAGCTGAGGAAAAGCTTAATTCAGCTCTAGATCAGGCACAAGAGAATATTCCTCCCCCATTCTTGTTCTTACCGGGTATGATCATACCCATACACGAACAGACTCTCACCACACTACTTGTACACAATCTAGAGTCATCCAGTCCTATCAAAAATCCAGTGGCACACATTACTTCTAGCAACGTTCGCCTAGATTTCCAGCTCTATGGTTTTCCTTGCGCCGTCACTGCCGTTCCACAGATTACTAATGGACAGCTTTCGGTGACCAATATGAATATTGAGGGGATTATCAACTTAGTGATGTCCCCTGATGAGATGACTACATTGCTAAACACACACTTGACGCATGCCCAAGAACTTTACCAACATTCAGTGACGAATGTCCAGCTCAAAAATCAGGAAATGGATCTAACATTTACGTAACTGATTTTTGCGACGTGATCTATGTTTACGATACCAAGCGGGCAAGAGTAGTAAAGCAGGAGAGACATAGAAGAGCATTTCATTTACGCCGATACTCTCACTATTAGATACATGGTAACTACGAGAACCGGATGCTGATGATTTTTGCTGGTGAACATTGGCAAAAACAGAGGAATAATTGCGTAAGAAGCCATCATTATCCTGTCCCAGAGGCCAGTAAACAAGGGCAGCTCGTCCAATAATATTGCCACGCGGCACAAAACCCCAATCACGTGAGTCCGAACTATTGACGCGATCATCTCCCATCACGAAATAGTGATTGGGCGGTACAACACGATTGTCTATCGGATCATATGGGTTGCCCTGGCGCTTGGGATCGACATAAGGTTCCTGTAATGTGACACCATTGACTTTGACTGTCGTATCATCTACCGTAATGACATCACCAGGAATAGCAATGATACGCTTGACGTAATTGAGCGAGGGATTGTTGGGAGCAATAAAAACTATTACATCACCACGAGATGGCGGATGAAACAAGTATGACACCTTATCTACCATGATACGTTCCTGGTTGTGTAAGGTTGGTTCCATGCTAGGACCTTGAATATCATAGTTCTGCACAGCCAGATTAATAATCACAAACATTAGGACCGTAAGGACTATCGTCTCCATAATTTCCCGGACCAAGCGATAGCGCTTCTCAAAATTCTGTTCCACTTGATAAATTGTCCCCCTGTGTGCATATCTAATTAGATCAAACGGTATCGGACAACATCGACAACTGACAAACCCCAACAGGACTTTCGATTTACCCAATTAGAGTGTATCACGAAGAGCTAATTATTGCAGACGATACCGTTTGACCTGTCAGGTCGTTTCGAAAGGCTCCCAAACCATGATCTATCTGCCCATGCGACTTTGCACAATCTTTTATGAGACTCCTTGAATATACTGGTATACGTTGCAAGATAGCCTTTGTTGCAATGGGACAGGTTTTGTTAGGAAGCAGGATTCTGCTACAAGCACTTTTCCTCACGATCCAAGAGGCAAGATAACATCTTGATTATCAATACAAGGTATCTAGTTGTCATATCACCTCCATACAAGCAGATTGAGCTGATGAAGATGAGTAAAACCGAAGGATATTTTCCTTATTCAGCCCCACTACCTCTTGACGCGAGACCGGAAGTGTAGTAGTGTTATCTGGAACGTTTGTTTGTGCCAGTAATCCATTCTTCCTCCTTAAGGATACAACGGACGTCAGGTACTTAGAGTGGACAATTTGAGAATAGTCTTGATTGTGTAAGGCACTGTTTTAGAAAATTAGTGGGTTGATAGCATGCCCCAGGATAAAATTGTCATTCGTGGTGCTCGTGAGCACAACTTAAAAAATATTGATGTGACTATCCCGCGCGATAAGCTAGTCGTCATTACTGGCCTCTCGGGTTCTGGTAAGAGTAGCTTAGCCTTCGATACCATTTTTGCTGAAGGCCAACGCCGCTATGTTGAATCCCTCTCGGCCTACGCACGCCAGTTTCTGGATAAGATGGATAAGCCAGACGTCGAACATATTGATGGGCTCTCACCAGCGATCTCCATTGACCAGAAAGGTGCAACTCATAATCCTCGTTCGACTGTCGGCACCGTCACTGAAATCTATGATTATCTTCGTCTGCTCTATGCACGCGTAGGTCACCAGCACTGTCCTAAGTGCGGACGTGAGGTAAGCCAGCAGACATTGCAACAAATTGTCGATGCCGTATTGAGCATACCCGAGGGTTCGCGCATCCTCTTACTTGCACCACTTGTACAGGGGCGCAAAGGCGAATACAAAAATATTTTTGAAGAGATGCGCCGCTCAGGTTATGTACGCGTTCGTGTCGATGGCTCAATTATGGACTTGAGTGAAGATATTGAGCTAGACAAACAGAAAAAGCATACAATTGAAGTTGTTGTTGATCGCCTCATCATTCGTAAAAGTAAATCGCAGGGTAATTACGAGCGAGAGACTAGTTCACAACACTCATCTCTTAAGCATGTGGCCGAGCGTCCTGCCCTTTATGAACTCAACAACGCTCGGGAAAGCGAGATACATGGAGATGGGGCCGCTGGACTAGCTAAGCAAAGACAAGTTCTAGAAGAGGTTGATCCAGCGTTCCGTCAGCGCTTGAGCGATTCTCTGGAGACAACACTTAAGCTAGGGAATGGGGTCGTCCTGGTCTCAATTGTCAATGGTGAGGAAATTCTCTTTTCTGAGAAGGCTGCTTGTGTCTATTGTGGAATCAGCCTGCCAGAAATTGCACCGCGTACGTTTAGTTTTAATAGTCCGCATGGGGCCTGTCCTACCTGCTCTGGCCTTGGCATGCAACAAGAGATAGATGCCAGATTAGTCGTCACTAATCCTGAATTGAGCATCCTGCAAGGCGCAATTGCCCCTTGGAGTAAAATGGTCAATGGCAGTCAGTGGCATACTGCCATCCTGGAAGCCATGGCGAAGCTCTACAATTTCGACTTGCATACACCCTGGAACCAGCTTAGCGAAGACATTCGTCAACACATTCTCTACGGCAGAGATGAACCACTAACCATTCGTTATACACCTCAGCATGGCAATACACGCAGCTATACGGTTAATTTTGAGGGCGTAATCAACAATTTGGATCGACGTTATAAACAGACGGAAAGTGAAAACATGCGTGAGGACATCGAGGCTTATATGTCGGCACGTCTCTGTCCGGATTGTCATGGCGCACGCCTCAAACCAGAAGTTCTGGCAGTTACCGTTGGAGGCCGTAATATTGTACAAGTTACGCATTTATCCATTGCCAAAGCACAACAGTTTTTCCAGAATCTTGAAATAGGCGATGCAGAAGCTATTTCAACACCCGCTCTTAGATCTCCTGATGGTGAAAGCCAGAGGGACAATACGAGCCAGATTAGTTCCTGGCAGGTTGATCCACTTGCTCGACTTTCCCCTGATGAGCCACTCGTCCTTAGCACACTGAGTGCACGTGAACGCATCATAGCTCGCCAGATACTCAAAGAGATTCGTGCACGCCTACAGTTCCTTATCGATGTTGGCCTGGATTACCTGACACTAGACCGAGCTGCTGCCAGCCTCTCTGGAGGAGAAGCACAGCGTATCCGCCTAGCAACTCAGATTGGCTCAGGATTAATGGGTGTCTTATATATTCTCGACGAACCTAGCATTGGCCTACACCAGCGTGATAATGAGCGCCTTATCAATACCTTGATCCGCCTACGGGAACTGGGTAATACCCTCCTGGTTGTTGAACACGATGAAGACACCATGCGTACAGCTGACTATATCATCGATATCGGCCCCGGAGCAGGCGAACATGGCGGGCAAGTGGTTGCAGCAGGTTCATATCAGGAGATTCTCGCTAACCCCAACTCCCTAACAGGAGACTATCTCGCCCGACGCAAACGTATCGAAATACCTCGGGAACGGCGTGCTGGCAATGGCAATTCACTGATCATCAGAGGTGCACGCGAAAACAATCTGAAAAACATCGACGTTGAGATTCCACTGGGAAAATTCGTCGCCGTGACAGGGGTCTCCGGCTCCGGTAAGAGCACTCTGATCACAGATATTCTTTACCAGAAACTATCACAGACCTTCTTTCGTTCCCACAATCGTCCCGGCGAACATGAGACCATCGAAGGATTAGAACACCTAGACAAAGTGATTGACATTGATCAGTCTCCCATTGGACGCACTCCACGCTCCAATCCAGCTACATATACCAATGCCTTCACAGGTATCCGAGAATTGTTCGCCCAAGTCCCTGAGGCACGTATCCGTGGCTACCAGCCAGGTCGCTTCTCCTTCAACGTTAAAGGGGGACGTTGCGAAGCCTGTAAAGGTGAGGGCATTGTCAGGATTGAGATGAATTTCTTGCCCGATGTCTATGTATCCTGTGAAATCTGTCATGGCAAGCGCTACAATCGCGAGGCATTGGAGATTCACTATAAGGGCAAAAGCATTGCCGATGTACTAGATATGACCGTTGAAGAAGCCATGCATTTCTTCACAAACATCCCTACGATCCATAATAAGATGAAGACGCTCTATGACGTAGGATTAGGCTATATGCGCCTGGGACAACCCGCTACGACCCTTTCAGGAGGAGAAGCACAGCGCGTCAAACTAGCGACAGAACTATCACGTCGCGCGACTGGACGCACGCTCTATATCCTGGACGAGCCTACAACAGGTTTGCACTTTGCTGACGTAGCACGTCTTCTGCATGTACTCCAGCGGTTGGTTGACACTGGAAATACGATCGTAGTCATTGAGCATAACCTGGACGTAATCAAAAGTGCCGACTGGATTATCGA
>CBJMBI010000326.1:0-5069 GCA_966427955.1 uncultured Ktedonobacterales bacterium | reverse complement strand
GTTAGCTCGAGCTTTATCATATTGCCCCATTTTCCGATAAGCCTTCCCACAAAGTGCATAAGCTTTAGCATTTTTCTTATCATGGGCAATCACTTGCTTGAACTTTTCCACTGCCTCCGGATATCGTTCTTCTCGCATATACTTAATTCCAGAATGATAATGTATTTTTATTGCTTTTTGACGACTTTCATCGTCTATGGGCTTATCTACCACCTTTGGTTTTTGACATTCGTCACCCAAAATCTTATACAAATCTTTAAGTTCCTTCTCGATCCAAGGTCGTGAATAACCAAGGGCAAGCACTCGCTGAAAGTCAGCCCGAGCTTCCTTGTAATGCCCCATTTTCCGATGCGTTACCCCACGATGCGCAAGAGCGTAAAGGTTGTCCTTACCCAGCTCTAGCGACTGATTTAAGTCTTTCAGAGCTTCTTTGTAATTCTTCAATCCCAGATATGCAGACCCACGACATGCCAATGCCCTAGCATGGTTCTTCCTATCCTGAGCAATCACTTGACCAAATTTTTCCACTGCCTGATTATATTGTCTATCCAATATATGTTGCTCTCCAGCCTCAAAAGCATCTTTTATTGATTTGTCGCGTTCACGATTTTTAACCTGATCTGCGATTCGTACAAAATCTTTAACTATATCGCCAGAGCTATCAGGAACAACTCTTCGCTTGAAAAAACCTTCTAGCACTTGTATGCCTCCTTTTCAATGCATATGCCAAAATTTTTAAGCCCCATTTTCCTTCGCGCTTGATAGACAATATGATAAATCCCTTTAAAGAGCTTGCTACCTTCGATTACCTTTCATCAGATGGCGAAGCTTTTTAAGTTCATCCTCGATCCAAGGTCGTGAATGACCAAGGTCACACACTTGATTGAAGTCAGCCCAAGCTTTCTCGTATTGCCCCATCTCCCGATACGTTATCCCACGATTCACAAGAGCATAAGGATTTTTCTTATCCAACTTGAGCGCTTGATTGAAGTCAGCCAGGGCATTCTTGAATTGCCTCAATTCCAGATATGCCCTCCCACGATACGCAAAAGCCCCAGAATATTCCTCATTCAGAGCAATCACGCGAGTGAAATCATCACATGCCTTTTTGTATTGTCTAGCCTTCAGATATTCCTCTCCTGCATTGTAATGCTTATCTATTTGAATACCCCGCTCTACTTCGTATTTAACATAGGCATCCCGGAATGCTTTAGCAAAGGCCTTAACACCTTCAAAGCGTCTACTCGGATCATTATCCAGAGCTTTGAGAATAATCTTGTTGATTCCGTCCGAAATACCTGAGAGTGGCTTAGGATTAGGTCCGGGGCGCTGGCCACCACTTAACCATTCATAGACCATAATCGCAAGCGCATACTGATCGCTCTCAGGGCGAGGTTTTCTATAATGATTAACCTCAGGGGACATGTATGCAGGAGTACCCGCCCAGTAAGGGGGTTGAGATCCTGACATGTGAACCTCTTGAGCTAGACCCAAATCAGCGAGTAAGATCTTTTCCTTTCCATCTGGCCCTTCTCCCAGCAAAATATTTTCAGGCTTGAGGTCCAGATGCATCAAGGGTCTTGCTTTCCCCTTACCTTTTTCTATTTCATGAGGACAGTTATGCAGATAGTCTAATGCATTAGCAATTTGATCCACATATTCGGTAACCTGCTTGAGAGACTTGGGGGGAGCGTTGCGTAGTGTTCCATGGCATGCATATTCCATTACCAAGTAAGGAGGAACATGATTTCCATTATATTCCACAAAATGCACGATATTTGGATGGTTAAGGCTCTTGAGAACCTTTGCTTCGTACTCAAATTCATAGGCATATCCTAACTTCTGTAGCACTTTGATTGCTACTATCTCTTTTGAAGTCCTATGTTGGGCAAGATAAACCTCGCCAAAGGCGCCTTTCCCTAAGCGCCTGCCGCAGCAGTAGTTTCCATACCGGGGTCCTTCGAATCTCTCCCCAGCCAGATCATTTCTGCGACTCGTTTCACCCCTATTCATACCGCCCACCAAGATGAGATGATTGGGCGTAAATTTGGTTGAGAGGTCAATTCTTGGGGCTCGCTTGCCATCTTCACCAATGGGTATTGATTTGAGCCACTTCTTGAGCTGCCTCTCCTCCTCCGGAGAAAGTGAGCGTTTCCCTTTGTCCCAGACGTTTGGGAGAGCTGAGACCTCCTTGCATTCTGAAGAACAATCTTCTGTCTGTCTCGCACTCGGCCTATCCAATCCTGAGGTCAAGGCCTCGTTTGGACGAGCAGGCCCTAAATAAAGATTCGTGGCCCTTAGATGGTATTTACGAAGCTCCTGGAGACGATTTAGAGATGGTGCATCTGATGGCTTGATCCGCTTATGAGGTTGTTCGTTTAAACCCTCTGGTGATAATCTTTTGCGTTCCATGTACATATTTTTCTCATTTTAACAGCTAAAAATTATCTCATTAAAAACGCAAAGCATACATAAAAATGTAAAAGATGGATCTCGCTCCATTGCAGATTGATAATGTTCTACGATTTCCTACGGAATGCATCCACTCCTATACCAACTTGCATTCAGCAGCAGCATTCTCACCAGAACTGTTCCGCGCTTGAGAATTATCTGCCAGAATGCAAGTTGGTATCAAAAATCCGTTGTGCGACAGGCAGTTTCGGATGATCTATGCTCCTTTACCCCTTAGCGAAAACCCATTCTCTCCGATGGCATGCGGGGATTCGGTAGAGAGTCGTGTCCGAGCGGGCCACTCGAGGGCTCAGCAGGACGTGGGTGTACATCGCCTGGACCACTCGGGGACTCAATAGGGCGCGGTTGCCTCCTTCTGGGAGATTCCAGGATTCTGGGACCTCTGGCGTCACTCCGGGGTTGTACAGGCTCGGAGTGATCTTTGCGTCTGCAACAACAGCACCAAGCAGCAATAGCCAAGGCACCCATGGCTCCTATCACCCCTCCAGCTACAGCGCCACCATTGGGGCCTTTGTGGCGATGACTTGGAGAACACTTTTGATCACAGGGTTTGACCCCGTCATTAACAGAGCCCAGTACTGTGAATTTTTTCCCTCGTGAGTAGAAAGGCCCTGTATTCGTCCAAGCTTGCGCAGAAACGATGACTGAGAGTTCTGATGGAATAGTATAATTCTCACTATCAAAACCAGTGCTCATCATACAGAACCAGTCCGAAGATCCCTTCACACCAGCGAAGTTCCCAGGGGCGATGACCAAGTTTGGATCGGGCAACGCGCTTGAACCAGGCCAGAAACCCCGTGGCTCATCAGCAATGGAGCTACTGGTACCAGGTGGGCACATACTACTTCCATCAACCTGGAAGGAAATCTTATTGACGGCCTGTTGACAATTGTTCTGCACATTCAGATGGTAATCGAGGTGGACTTGTTGACCTGGACCAGGGATGAGGCGACCTGAGGCGTTTTCAATCCTAGCGGATACCCCTGAGGTAGAGATATCCAAGCACATGGGTCCAGCATCACCCATCAGATTAGCTGTCGTACACTCTTTGATGCAATCGATGGAAGCTGGTGTATCAGAGCAAGGATCAGAACACGTGGCCTGCTCGCCAGACGCAGTTGGGGCCTCTGACAGCGACCGCCCTCTCATCGCTCGTTCATTGAGCATCTTTCTCAAGCTTTGGGGATTTTCTTTGAGCTTGTCCATCAAAGATGGCAAAGGATCAATCTTCTCTCCATTTGATGAGAGAGGCTCTTTCCCTTCATTCTTGCTAGACTCTTTTTGTTCTGATGAAATCTCCCCATCATATTTTCCCTGCTGCACATTTCCAATGAGCTGCTCTGGATCTTGCACCCCAACTTTTCTGAGATGGTCAAGCAATTCTGGCGTAACTCTGCCGGGATCGAATTCCAGAGCACTCCAATGCGAGAGATTGTTGAACTCCTTCTGGTTCAAAGCAGGAAGAAGGACCGTTACATTGTCGCTGCCCCTCAGAGCAAGAGCAGAGTCAGAAGATGCAGGTGTTGAGCCCTCAATACCACCCACTATCCCTGCCATTGCAAGCGTGAAGGTGACGAAGCCAGTCTTGCTGAGATCGCGGAAGGACCAAGTGTATCTCTCAAGTCGCTGATCAGAAGTTTCACTCTCCTTTTTATCTCTAAGCTGTTCTACCTGAGATGACTTTCCTTCAGGATTTATATCTCTTTTTATTCTATCTAATCCCACAGTATATTATATAACTCCCTCTACTCAAATTGTTAAAAAAAAGAATAATTATACGAAGAGCAGTACGAGGACAGTGTTACAAACAACAACGCTTGCCAACAAAATCCCTCAAATCAGAGAAAATCTTCAAGGGATGTATATTACCAACCACACTATAAGAGTGGACTACTTCAAGTATAGCAGCAAAGAGGCTAGCTGCGCAAGGTGACATTTTTAGCGCAATGTGACATTTCCCATATTTTACCTTTATTTCTTTTTAATGATCTATTAATTGAATTGCCATCTCTGGAAAAGGCTTCTGGTGGATGCGAAAGCTCAAGCGAGGAGTCTCTACCTCATAACTCCTCTTCTATCTTAATAACAGTGCTATCAATAATTTTGGGGTCAGACCTGAAATTAGATGGATCAGTATGTATGAATGGATGAAAAGCGCCAAGTGTATAGTCATATCTTTTTTGAAATCGTTTTACATCTGATATAATACGGACTATATTTTCCACAAGATTTATCATGTATAGAATGGCATATAACAATCCCCAGATAACAAGTCCCAGCAAGAGCGTAGTCATACCGCTGACTAGACCACTCAAGAAACCAGAAGTATTCCAATTAAGCAATGTTTCAAAAAGGCTCATGACTAGAATAGGGACCCAGAAAAAGCGCACCAAGACTTTCAATAACCAGTGCATAAACCACAAAACCGCCTTTACTGGATCATCTGCAGGTTTATTCCAGGCAGGCATCGCTTGTTTGATTCTAATTTTATTCACTTCCAATCCTTCTTTATACTCCATTAATAGCCTAGACTCCCATTGTTCTCTTGCAGGGACCTACTAGTGAGGAGCTTACATTGCATAGGCCACTCTCGTTCC
>CBJMBI010000325.1:0-5082 GCA_966427955.1 uncultured Ktedonobacterales bacterium | reverse complement strand
TGAAGTACTATCAGACATCTTATGCAAAGCATTTTGTAACATCTCCCATGGCTCAGACTGTGACTCTTGAGATGGGGCTGATGGCGTGAACCCTCCCTGCATAGTCCAGGAACCCATAGGCGTTATATCGCTCGACAACTGCACTGCTTGATCTGAGGGCTCCAAGCCTGAAGTATTTGTCTGTCTCCAGTTACCATGACTAGCCCCATGATCAACTCTGGTATTGGCAGGATAATCCACAGCCCATGGAATACTATTATTCTGTTGTAAGTCACCGTCTGGGAAGGGAGGAAGCAATGCTGCATCCTTGCTCCAACGTTGAGCATCTTCCAAAGGAAGAGATATTGCAGCAGAATGCGCAGCATTTGTTTCGAGGATAGACACCTGCTCCCCCTGCGGCAAAATAGTAGACGAAGGAACCGCAGCAGATCGGGATCCCATGTTAATAGCAGGAAAATCATTTAACACACAAGGCGCTTTTTTCAGCAGCTTCAAGAACGGATCATCAGGATAGCACGCTTGCATATCAGCAAAAAGCTCTTGCGCCATCACCAGATCAGGATCGAGAGCTTCAACTTGCCGTAGTAAAGCTTGCGCCCGCGCCATATCTTTTGATGCAATCACATGGGCCAGAAGAAGAAGAGCTTTCTCACAATTTGGAACATCTTGCAGAACCTGCGTCGCCAATTCCTCAACACGATCCAGGGAGCCTTCACGCCAGTATACTTCCAACAGTCCCATACGTGCATCCAGACGCTCTGGTGTTGCTGTTAGGACAATTTCCCACTCCTGAATAGCCTGCGACAGCAGATCTCCACGCATATAGAGACGAGCCAAACCAGCCCGAGAGAAGACAAATCCTTGTTGACCTACCTGGGCACTGAGTTTAGCAAATTTCAGCCGTATTTGACCATCACCACGGCTCAACTCATAGGCTTGCTGGTAGCAATCGAGCGCAGTTTCAATCTCCGACATATGCTCACTGACTATAGCACGACTACAATAGGCGAGAACGTTTTCTGGATCGTTCGTCAATACCCAATTAAAGGTATGAAGGGCCTCTTCTAGACGCCCCTGGGCAAGATAAACCTCACCGAGAAGACGTTGAGCTTCAAGAGACTCAGGAAAAGAGGCAAGAATGGTTTGACAATTAGCAAGAGCAACATCAATGCGACTAGAGTTAATCGCATCTTCAGTCTCCCGCAAAAAGTCACGCAGTGTTTTTTGTGCTATAGATTGTGCCATAAAACCTGGCTTCCTCCTCCTGCTTTATGCACCTACAAGCAGCTTTTTGAAAGATTCTGCTTTTCGCACATCTTCTGGCCCAATGATTGCCAGACGACGCCACTCAGGAGCAAAGCACACCTGTGCAACACGCTGTATATCCTGCGTGCTCACAGCATTGACATTGGCAATCACTTCATCCACATCACGAATACAATGATACAGACACTCCTGACTTCCGAGCCAAGATGCCACCTGCTGGGTTCCTTCTAAACCAAGCAGAATCCCTCCACGGACGTATGCCTTAATTCGTTCAAGCTCATCATTTGGTACAGGCTCATTGCATAGACGAGTAAGCTCGCTAACGATAGCGCTAACAGCTTCCTTCGTATGAGCAGGATCAACCCCCGCACTTACCACCAAGCTACCCGTCTCGTAGTAACTGTTGAGATATGTTCCTATATCATATGCCAAACCCTGCTCTTCACGAATGGATTGGAAGAGTCGCGAACTCATCCCATCACCCAGCAGGGAGTTTATGATGAGAAATGGATAATAGTCAGCTGAAATGTAGCTGACCCCCAAAGTTGCTAGACAAATATTGGCCTGCTCTGTATCCTTTTTAACCATACGCACAGCAGCAACATCACGTATGGGAAAACTCTCTACACAACTTTGTACGGGACCAGCTTGCCAATCATGAAACAATTCCTCGGTCAAGTGAATAATCTGCTGTTGATCAATATTGCCTGCGATACTAATCACCAACGAATTGGGTCGATAATAGATGTCTAAATAATCCAACATTTGCTGACGTTGCAGTTGCATGACCGAGTCAATTGACCCAGCATCATCACGCCCTAAAGGAAGGCCAGGCCACATGGTCTCATCAATTAGCAAGCCCACCCACTCCTGTGGATCATCCTGCGTTGCACTTAATTCTTCAATGATTACTGCACGTTCCTTCTCAATATCAGCCGGGTCAAAGAGCGGATAGCGAACCATATCCGCCAGCACTTTCATCACAACAGATACATACTCACTTGGCACACGAGCAGTGTAACTAGTCATTTCTTTACAAGTACAGCCATTGAAACTACCTCCCACACCTTCTATCGCCTCAGAAATAAGCTTTGCACTTGGATAAGATTTAGAACCTTTAAAAAGCATATGCTCAATAAAGTGTGATATACCTAGCACTTCTTGTTGTTCATAACGAGATCCAGTAGCAAAAAAGAAAGCAACACTTGCAGAACGCACATTAGGCATGCAAGTGGTAATTAGACGCAATCCGTTTTTTAACGTGGTTTGTTTGTAATTCATGTAACCGCTTCTACAAAGAGCCTCTTACTATACGCACAAAGAGCACTCTAAATCTCCTTATTGCTGATCAAAAACTGCTCTTACTAAAATCGAAAGTCCTAAAGGTACATTTTTCCTGCACACAAAGTTTAGTCTGATCTCGCTGTATTATAGACCGTTTAGCACACTAAGGCAACAGAAAATAAAAGAAATAGGACGAAAAATAGCCAAATTGGGTTGAGCAGTAAGGTATCTTGTTGATGAAAAGGGGAGCAAGACCCTGCGGCTCCCCCATAACCTCTCAGAGACCTATATCATCTACTAGTTCACCTAGACTACCTAGCAATCCCTCTCGACGATGATGGTGACGGCGACCAGAACCCAGTCCTAGATCTTCTTCGACACGATTTTCAATACCATTTTCAAGGCCATTCAGCAACATTTCACCACCAAGGATAGCCGCCGCGCCACCAAGTGCTCCCATCACATATTTGCCAGCATTACCCTGCAATAGACCTCCCGGACCTTGCTGACTCTGTGCCGGCATATTCGCTGGAGTGGGCACAACTCCTGCAAGGCTGGTTCGACAACTGACACAATTGGATGCTCCCATTGGAGCCATTGCCATGCAAGTAGGACAACGCAAAACCATTGGAGCCTGCCCTACCATTGGCTCTGGTTGATAGCCACCCTGCCCTGGATATGGTTGGGCTTGGGGGTATTGCGGCAGCAAATACTGTGGCGGCTGATAGGCAGGTTGCTGTGGTTGTTGTGGATACTGTGATGGCTGATACGCTGGTGGTTGTGGATATGAAACCTGGGATGGGTAGGGAGTATCTTGATATGGCGACTGTGTTGTATTTTGTACATTATATTGGCTATATTGACTAGATTGCTGATATCTTGCTTGTGGCATAACTCCTACTTGAGAGCCACAGCCACCGCAGAAACGCACTCCGGCCTCATTTGACTTTCCACAATTTGTACAGAAAGTAGAGCTACCCACGCTCTGTGGAGCAACTGCAATACGCATATCATGTCCGCATTGTGTACAAAACATTGTTGTTCCAGCGATCTGCGCACGACAAGCTGGGCACGGACGCATTGCTGGAGCAGGTGTAGGAGTCAGATGAGTACTCTGATATGTTGAAGCATTTAGGGCTGCTCCGCAGTGCATACAAAACGAGGAACCTGGCTTGACTTCTCCATTACAACGTGAACAGGTTTGCAAAAGTTGATTATTTGCAGTTTGCATACTGGTGGGCTGTACGGGGTTTCCGCAATTAGGACAAAACTTTTTTCCAGTGACATCATTTCCACAGGATGTACAGGTCACCATAGTTCCACCCTCCTGGTATAACTATTCTATCTTCTCTAGTATATCACGCAGTTTAGCACAATTTCTACAATTCGTCGAGTACGCGAACAGAAGCCTACTCCCTTCCGCTACATAAACTTGGCAGTTTGCCTGTTGGGAAGTGAGCACAGCCATCTGTTCAACTATTCTTCAAACCTTACGGAGTGGCTATTCTACTAATAATGCCTGAATTTTCTCTTCTATGGTTTTCGCTGATGGATACAGAGCCATCTCTTCTGCTGCATTATATGGTGCTGGTGGAACAGCAAGTGCACTGATGATGATCGGTGTACCATCTAGGTCGTAGAAACAATGCTCAACAATCCAGGAATGGATGTGGCGACCAAAGTTAGTATGATCTGTCTCTTCGGTTACGACAATTACGCGATTGGCCTCTTTTACGGCTGCAACAATGGCTGCTTGGTCGAATGGCATTAATGTGCGTAGATCAACGATCTCAATGGCCCCCCCTTGACCCTTGACAATATTAGCAGCAGCCGAACAAGCCTCCAATACCATTGTACCCCAGGCAATAATAGCCAGACGGCTTGGCCCCTCACCAATCCGCAAACACCGCGCTTTGCCAAGAGGGAGGGTATAGTATCCCTCAGGAACTTGCCAGTATTCCGCCATAGCGGCAATGCTATTGCCTTCGTTATCCTTGGGCGGCTCTGAACGGTAGAGCCGTCCCCTCTCCAAAAACATCACAGGAGACTTTGCTCGCGCAGACTCTAAGAGCAATCCCTTGGCATCAAAAGGTGTTGCTGGACAGACGGTTATCATACCAGGAATAGAGGTGAACCACTGTTCACCTGCATTGGAGTGCCCATAGGCCCCTCCACCAGCTGCACTGCTGGAAATAGGTCCGCCACCACCACTGCCGGATTTAGCCCGGATAAGCAGTGGAACGTTCCAATTGCCATAGCACTGATAGGCAACACGAGCAGCTAGACGAATCGTTTGAGCCGCCGATTGGTGATAGTCAATAAACTGAATTTCTGCACAACGCGCTTTTCCATCATGCATACCTGCACCAGATGCAATACCAACGATCAACTGCTCATTTAGGGGACTGCTAATTGCTTGCTGGGGGAATTGCGAAACTAGCATGGCTGTAGCTCCAAATACCCCTCCCTTTGGGCTACCCACATCCTGCCCATAGACGAAGAAATCAGGATCACGCTTGGCAAGTTCAACTA
>CBJMBI010000324.1:0-5090 GCA_966427955.1 uncultured Ktedonobacterales bacterium | reverse complement strand
GATTTGTGGAAATTGATCATTCTGCTGCCTCTTTCGCTTACCGAGCAGTTCCTCTTGCCGAGAGGCTATTTGAAAAGTGTTCGTTTCCGGATTAGCAAAGCTTCTATGTTTGCTTTGACCCGCTTTTGGCTTCGGTGACTCAGTAGGCTTCTTGAAGACAGATTTGGGCTCCCTTGGCTTATCATTTTCTTCTTGACCACTGCCTCGAACGGTTGGGTTGGTTCCAGTAGGCGCATCCATGATCGCTTCCTTCCCTTTTTCTTGATCAGTTCTCTGATCTGCTGTCCCTCGGTCTGGTTGACTTGCCCATCGACGATGAAGATCAGGCGAATACGCGGATTCTCTGTTATTAGACTGTTCTGAATTCCGAGATCTATCCATGATAAAATCATTCCTTTCTTAAAAATGCTCACAGGGAACTCTTAGTATGGAATACATTTTTGTGCTTTTCTGTTTGTGTATTGTTTGATCTAATGACAATATAGCACAAGAAGATACATCCTGGTTAGGGGGAAAGAGGGAAAGTTTTCATGTGGGTTTACTTTTTATTCTCATGCGGGTATACTTCTAGTCAGTTAAAAATTGTAGAGAGATATTGCACTTCCCCATCGGGCAATAGAATCCATTATCCAGCAGAATGCGAATAAAACGAGGTACCCATGCGAGCTGTTGATGATAGTAGTCCCAAATATGCGGCTGTCCTGCGCACTCTGCAAATCTGGAAACACCTGCCAGAAAGCGATGTTGCACGTATGGTACGCGGCTATTTTCTCGTCACCGATGACTTCAGAGAAATGGAGGAGCACGGGCTCCTTACTATGTCTTTTGTTGGGGATGAGTATATCCTGACTTCCACGCTCCTAGGTCGCCTCTGGCTTGAGCAATATACTACTGGAGAACAAAACCATGGCACAAGAGTTTGATGACGAAGTATTACCATATACTACTATAGGGACTGATGATGCTAAAAGCATGATCGAAGCAGGTGCACATATCATTGATGTACGCCGACCGGACGAATGGGACCGTGGCCATATTGCTAATGCCCAACTGGTGACGATTGATGGCATCTATGCATTTGGCTCGGCGCTTAAAGCTCTTAAACTACCGGAGGACGAGGATGTGATCTTTGTTTGTGCAGCAGGTCAGCGTAGCGCCGTTGCCTCTGAAATTGCGTTGTTGCTTGGCTTACGCAAAGTATATAATCTGGCCAATGGTATGCATGGGTGGATCAATCGTGGCTATCCCATCGAGCATTAGTCCCAGTCTATTTTTCAATGGAGGTGTTTATGCCCTTATTAGAAGGCAAAAAAGCTCTTATTTTTGGCGTTGCCAACCATCGCTCCATTGCTTGGGCGATTGCCCAGGCTCTTGCAGGTGAAGGGGCCCAGCTCATTCTCACCTATCAAGAACGTATGGAGAAGTATGTCCGCGATCTGGCGCAAAAAATTCCTGGCACAGAGGTTATCCCTTGCGATGTTCAGGATGATGCTCAACTCGATACGGCATTCGCCAGGACCAGCGAGATCTTTGGCGGAGAACTTGACACTCTCATCCACTCTGTAGCCTTTGCTCCTGCTAGTGAACTAGAGAATCCCTTCTTGGAGACAACCCGGGCTGGCTTCCACACAGCACTTGATATCAGTACCTATTCGCTCATTGCTCTGGCAAAACGCGCTAAACCCCTGATGCAGGCCAAGGGAGGGAGTATCCTCGCTCTCACTTATATGGCTAGTGAGCGTGTGATGCCAAAATATAATGTCATGGCGGTAGCAAAAGCTGGGCTAGAGTGCTCTGTGCGCTACCTCGCTTACGAACTGGGTGAACATAATATCCGCGTCAATGCTATATCAGCGGGTCCACTCAACACGTTAGCCGCTCGTGGTATCTCAGGTTTCACAGGCTTTCGTGATCAATCAGCTCAAGCTTCCCCATTACGTCGCAGTATTGAACAGAGCGAAGTTGGAGATGCTGCCCTCTTCCTCAGCAGTCATTTGGCACGTGCCATCACGGGTGAAATCCTATTTGTGGATGCCGGCTATAATATTATGGGGGCCTGAAATCTTCCTACCGCTGTGCTACTCGGCCCTTGATGACCCAAAAGAACCTGCCGCAAGCCGCTCTGACTTTAAGCCAAGGTGGATCGGCGGGTTCATTTTTGCGGTTTTCTTCAGAGAACTTGCATGGCATTTGTAGATTAAGGTTAATTAGAATGTCTCGCTTGGATAGAGCAAGGAAAAGTCCCTACCTTGCAGAGAGCGTTGTCGCAGATACTGAGTGAGCACTGTCATACACTATATAGAGCAAGGTGGGGACCAAACAATTACACGTGTGATATTGCTTAGTAGTAACAGACTGTCTGTTAGCTAGCCCCTTTCCTTCGTTGGCGGAGGGCTTTTCTTTACTGACCAGGATAATCGCCAAGCTTCTTCTCTAGCCCATAATTCTGCTGTAAAACACGATTTTTGCGTTTCTCTGCATATGCTAATAAACGCTGCTTAATAGCCGGATCAGCAATGGCTAGTTCCTTGGCGGCATGAATTGCGGCATTGACAGCTCCAGCTTCACCAATTGCCATAACTGCAACAGGTGCTCCTTCAGGCATCTGGACCATCGAGAGCAGGGCATCGATACCTTTAAGTGCTCCCAGATCCCGTGGAACGCCGATGACAGGGAGATCTGCACGCAGGTCTGCTATATTGCCAGGAAGGTGAGCTGCTCCACCAGCACAAGCGATAATAACTTGCACAGACTCTGGCAAATTATCTATATGCTCTACTACTGTACGTAAATCGCGATGTACAGAATTAATCTGTACTAGGCAAGGAATACCAAACTCGTATCTGAGTGTATCAATAGCCTTGATCATCAAAGGCAGATCGGAGTCACTGCCCATCGTGACTAACACCTTGGGCAGACCTTTGGCTGCTGGACCAACGCCTTCACGAGAAACAAGAACTCCATGTTCCTGTGATAACTTAGTAATCTCTGCTTGCTCATCTGCTGACATCTATTAAATCGAGAGTGCTGCTCTCGCCTCCTTTGCTTGTTTATATACTTGCTCCAAGTTGTCGCCAACAACGGTGATATGGCCCATTTTGCGATCAACCCTAGTCTCGCGCTTACCATAGAGATGAACGAATATATGTGCATGGTCATACTCTGCATGCCATTGGGGATGAGCAGGACCATTGCGAGTACCAAGGATATTTTCCATGACTGAGGCAGGATAGAGCATCTCAGTCGATGTCAGTGAAAGGTTGGTAACAGCTCGCAGATGCTGAGTGAATTGAGATGTTCGGCATGCCTCGATAGTATAATGTCCCAGATTATGAGGACGTGGAGCAATCTCGTTGAGCCAGATTTTGCCTGCTTTATCCAGAAAGAATTCGACGCCAAAGATGCCAATACCATGTAGAGCATCAATAGTTCGTCGAGCCATTTCTTGAGCTTCGAGAAGTAACGGCACGGCAATAGAGGCTGGAGCAAGCACAGTCTCACAAATATTGCGAGCATGGATCATTTCAACAACAGGATACGTGACGTTCTCGCCACGCTCATTGCGAGCAATCATCAAGCCTAACTCTTTGTCCAGATCCAGACATTGTTCGACATAGCAATCACGCCCACCCAGCTTTTCCAGCGCAGGAATTATATCCTGATACTCATTTATACGTGCATTGCCACGGCCATCATAGGCATCTTTTTTGGCTTTGAGCATCAATGGATAACCCCAGGTTTGTACCGCTTTCTCGATATCAGATGGAGAATTGATAGACATAAACGGGGCAACGGGAATACCATGGCGAGATAAAAAGACTTTTTGTTCGTACTTGTTCTGAATGATTGCCAGTAGCTGCGGAGATGGATATATTTTTGCCCCTTCTTGCTGCAAAGCCTGCAAGACCTCAGTATTGATATGTTCGATTTCATAGGTCAGGATATCAGCACGTTTCGCCAATTCACGCAAAGCGACTGGATCCTTTAATCCGCCCAGAATTTGATCTGCAACGACTGAGGCTGGGCACTGTGGTGTCGGATCTAGCACCGTGACGGCGGCATAGCCCATCGCACGCGCGGCCTCACTAAGCATCAGACCGAGTTGACCGCCACCAATGATCCCGATGCGGGTTGAACGAATAATATCTGCTTCTGAAATATTCTGCATTCTATAACTCCATTACGCAATAAACCAAAATTATCAATCTCTTCCTGCAATTTATTCTTTATGATGTAGCGACCTGATTGTGTCCTTACATCCTGTGGTTTAACTGTTTTCATGATAAAAAATAATATTTTGATAAACCACTTTTAATGGCAAGATGACATTGATACTAGTTAGTTCTACTTCCTCTCCCTGCTCGTATCTGCCATATACCCATAGTCTATCGTGTCGCTTAAAAACTTCTATCTCTTCGCGTTCTTGACTCACAAGAACGTATTCCTGTACTGTAGAACATTGCTGGAATGCCCTAAATTTGCTCCCTCTATCCCTCATCTCGGTGGTGGAAGATAGCACTTCTATAACAAGCTTAGGGTATTTCAGGACGGTAGTTTTTTGCAGCGTATCCCTTGGATCACAACTGACTGAGATATCTGGAAAGAAACATGCATATTTAGTGGGTTGCACTTTCATATCTGAGGTAAATAGAAAGCAGGGAGGCCTCAGTTTGCCGTGTAAAAATGCAGTTAAGTTGCCAACTATCAGGGAATGCATATTTGATTCCCCTGCCAAGGCATACATATGACCATCAAGATACTCATACTTTTGATCGAGAGCTTCATGGTCTAAAGCTAAAAAATCCTCTAATGATATCCATTGATCTCTTTGCACAACCATGGTGTAACCTCTGCTATTGCTAGCCAATATGAAAAAATTTCCCCGTTGCAGCTCTTAGTTTGGCATTCTCTGCTTATCAATGTCTCAAAGGTAGCACAGATTACACTCTTTATCAAGAGGGGAAGGGGATGTGACCACTGGACATAAGTTATATAATTTTGTATAATGTAGCAATCATATCAATTTAGATATTTGGGACCATTACAATGAATGACGAAACATGTGTCATTGGCAGCGAGAATCCTTTTAC
>CBJMBI010000323.1:0-5099 GCA_966427955.1 uncultured Ktedonobacterales bacterium | reverse complement strand
AATTGCTTAACACCCTGCCTCTATAACATAGACGAGTAAGAGTTGCAAAAGTTGTAGCTAGAGAAGACAGCCAACAAAAAACCCGCCTCGTCGCCTGGATAAAAATCACAGCGGCTCGTGGGCGGGCTCTCTTGATATCAGCGACTAGTGCGAGACACCGAGCCGCTCTTGATCATAGCCACCAGCATCTACAAAATCGTAAGCAGATATGCTCGTACCATGTGGCAGAACACGCCAGAATGATCGATAGATCTGTTCCCATGCATCCAGAATATTTGACGCATGTTTGCTACGAGTCTTACGAGCATGCCACTCGATAACTGTTTGTAAAGCGGCTATCTCTCTTTCATCTACAAGGCGCTCAATATCAACTAGTTCATAGTTACAACGACTAGCAAAGACATTGTCAACATCCAGAACATAAGCTATGCCAGAAGACATACCAGCAGCGAAGTTGCATCCCGTCTCACCCAGCACAACCACCATGCCACCAGTCATATATTCACAACCATGGTCACCGACGCCTTCGACAACAGCAAGAGCACCACTATTACGGACCGCAAAGCGTTCTCCCGCACGTCCCGCCGCAAAAAGCTGTCCACCAGTTGCTCCATAGAGGACCGTATTACCCATGATTGTGTTCTGATGGGTAGCAAAAGTTGCCTCCGCAGGTGGCGCAACTACGATCTGTCCACCAGTCATGCCCTTGCCAACATAGTCATTTGCATCACCAGAGAGTATGAGTCGCAAACCAGGTACACAAAATGCCCCAAAGCTCTGCCCAGCAGAACCCTGGAAGTAACAGGTTATACTCACACCTGACAGACCCTGATTGCCATAACGACGAGCGATCTCGCCAGCTAGACTGACCCCAATTGAGCGATCGTAGTTGTGAATCACATGATGTGTAATCACACTCCGCTCGCCTGCCAGGGCAGGTTCTACTTCCACTAGCAATTGTTCAGCAATCTGCGATGATGACACAACTGAGTGCGTACCTGGTGACGAAGCCACAGGTAGAGCAGAGAGCAGAGAGGATATGTCAATCTCTGAATTCTGAGAATATTGTAACAAGTCGGCACGCCCAATGATGTCATCAAGTCGTCTAAAGCCAAGCTGTGCTAGGAATTGACGAACCTCCTCGGCGATGAGTGTCAAGTAATTGATCAGGAACTGCGGACGCCCAGTGAATTTGGCTTGGAGATCCTCACGCTGCGTGGCAATACCTGCCGGACAGGTGTTCAGATGACATTGACGAGCCATGTCACAACCAAGCGAGACTAGAGCCGCAGTACCAAAACCAAATTCTTCCGCTCCTAACAAGGCTCCAATAATGACATCACGACCAGTCTTGAAGCCACCATCAACACGCACCCGAATGCGCTCACGCAACCTGTTCTTCACAAGTACTTGCTGTGTCTGAGCCAGACCAAGCTCCCATGGCATTCCAACATGCTTGATGGATTGGAGAGGCGATGCTCCAGTACCACCGTCATGGCCACTGATTAAGACATAGTCTGCATGCGCTTTTGCAACACCAGCGGCAATCGTGCCTACACCCAAGGTTGAGACCAGTTTGACGCCGACACGAGCCTGTGGATTGACCTGGTGCAGGTCATAGATCAATTGAGCAATATCTTCAATGCTATAAATGTCGTGATGTGGCGGCGGAGAGATGAGTGGAACTCCTGGCGAGGTATGACGTAAACGCGCTATAAATGGCGAGACCTTCACAGGCGGCAATTGGCCACCTTCACCCGGCTTCGAGCCCTGTGCCATCTTTATTTCTAGTTCTTCTGCACGCACCAGATACTCTGTCGTAACCCCAAAGCGGGCCGAAGCAACCTGCTTAATCTTGCTGCTTACAGGCGAACCTTCTAGCGTCTCATAGTACCAAGCCGGATCTTCACCACCTTCACCAGTGTTATTACGTGCCCCAATGCTATTCATCGCAGCAGCAATTGTACGATGCGTTGCTGGACTGAGCGCCCCAACGGACATTGCCGAAACGACGAAACGTGCACGAATTGCTTCCATCGGCTCAACCTCTTCCAATGGAATAGGAGTGGTCGGCACAAAGGAAAGTAAGTCACGCAAGGCTGTTGATGGACGACTGTAAATCAAGGAGGTAAATTGTTGGTAGTCTTCTTTGCTTCCTGTTTGTGCGGCTTTTTGCAAGGCACGAACTACCAACGGGTTGAAAGCATGGTATTCAGCATCACGACGGAAGCGATAGCGCCCTAAGTCGACCAGCTTGCGACGACGTGGGTTAGGATCAGGCGCCTCCTGCCGCAACTTCTGACACTGCTTGATTAATTGCTCCACGACATTGGCATAGCTGACTTTGCCAGGATGGAATGCTGAGCCTGCGAAACAACGCTCGACGAACTCTGGTGCCAATCCCGTAATCTCAAACTGCCCCGCCCCAATGAGGTTACGTATTGTTGAAATGCCCATACGCGCCATGACTTTGCACAGGCCATCCTCAATAACATGCAGGTAACGCTCAACAGCTAATTCTGGTGTCAAATGCTCTAGCTTACGCTCGCCAGCCAGTGCACGCACGCTGGCGAGAGCGAGAGTCGGCACAATTGCTCCTGCACCATATCCCAGTACTAAGGCAATCTGATGGATATCACAAACAGTGCCAGTCTCACAAATCAGCGAGACTTGTGCACGCAATCCCTTCCGCACCAGAGCACAGTGGACGGCACCCACTGCAATAACCATTGGAATTGGGACTTGCTGCACTGTTGCATCTCGGTCGCTCAAGATCAGCAAACCAGCACCTTCGTAAATCGCAGCAATAGCTTCCCGCTCGAGGCGCTCAAGCGCCACCTCAAGCGCTCGTGGCCCCTGAGAAACATCGCAGGTCGTAGTGAGTGTACATGAGCGCAAACGCGTATCCTGTAACTGGCGCAGAGCCTCCAATTGAGCCTCAGTCATGAGTGGCGTCTCTAAGTGCAACAGATGTGCATGCTCTGGTATCTCAACGAGCAGACTTTCGCGAGGACCAATAAAAGTGTCCAGCGAGATGACCATGCGCTCCCGTAGCGGATCAATTGGTGGATTAGTAACTTGGGCAAAGCGTTGGCGGAAGTAGTCGGAGAAGGAACGCAATTGGGAAGATAACACCGCAAGGGGCGCATCATCACCCATACTCCAAGTTGGTTCTTTGGCATCCTGAAGCATGGGACGCAATACCATCTCGATATCCTCATGCGTATAACCAAAGAGTTGCTGAAGTTCAAACAACTTATCAGCGTCCAGAACCTCTTCCACTGGACTATGCTCTGGCACAGCAAGATCAGAGAGGTGTAACTGATATCGCTCAACCCACTCCTGGTAGGACTGACGTCCAGCTAGCATTGTTTTGATCTCAGCGTCGCGTAAAAAGAGTTTCTGCCGCAGATCGACAGCCAGCATCTCGCCCGGTCCCAGACGGCCTTTTTCGACAATGTCTCCCGGATCGACAGAAACAACACCGGTTTCAGATGCAACGACCAGTAATCCTCCAGCAGTCAGCATATAACGAGCAGGGCGCAGACCATTGCGGTCTAGCGCAGCACCAACGATAGAGCCATCGGTAAAGACGAGTGCTGCTGGACCATCCCAAGGCTCAGCTAGACCAGCATGGTACTCACACCAAGCCCGCTGGGCACTATCTAATTCTTGATCATGCTCCCAAGCTGGTGGAACAAGCATCTGCATACTTTGGAGCACATCGCGACCAGAATAGACCAACAGCTCTAAGACATTGTCAAGGTGACAAGAGTCACTACCATCAGCTCCTAAAACAGGAACCAGATCGCTGACGCGTTCATTCCAGAGAGGTGAAGAAAGTGCCCCCTCACGTGATCGCATCCAGTTCTGATTTCCCTGAAGTGTGTTAATTTCGCCGTTGTGGGCTAACATACGCAACGGTTGAGCTAATGGCCATGCGGGGAAGGTATTCGTACTATAGCGCTGATGAAAAATGGCCAGAGCGCTGGTATAACGAGGATCAGCCAGATCATGATAGAACAGTGGAAGCTGCTTTGGTGCCATTAGCCCCTTATAGACAATTGTTGTATGCGATAGTGAAACGAGGTAGCAATCAGTAACCTGTGCTTCAGATAACCGACGCTCAATCAGACGCCGTGCATAGTAGAGCATTCTTGCATAGTGATCGGAGGTAAAGTGAGCAGGACGTGTTAGCAATACCTGTGCAATCTCTGGTGCAGTCTCCCTAGCCTTCATACCAAGAACACTATAATCGACTGGAGGAGTACGCCAACCCAGGAATATCAGACCAACCTCGGTCAGCGTCTGTTCAATAATCTGTGTGGCAATAGTCCCCTTGTCCGAGGGGAGAAAGATCATGCCAACAGCCAAATCTTCAGGATTAGCAACCGAGACTCGTCGCCTCTCAAGTTCCTCAAGAAACAAGACTTTAGGAATTTGGGTTAGAATGCCTGTCCCATCATATGTCTCAGCATCTGCATCCTGTGCACCACGATGAGCCAAGCGAGCTAGTGCTTCAAGTGCAGTCTGTACAAGAGCATGGCTGGCTTCACCAGAAAGCTGTGCCAGAAAGCCTGTGCCGCAGGCATCATGCTCCCAACGACTATCATAAAGTGGATACATTGTACATGTAGGATTAATGGCTTCATGTTTGTGCGTCATGCATTGTTCCCCCATAAAAAAACCGTCAGGGCAAAAGCGTTGTGTAAGCGAGCGCGAAACATAACCATCATCGCGTATTTGCAGTACGTCAAGGTCACCCCACAGGAAAAACTATTCGTACAATGCTCAAGAGGCGCCAGAGCCGAAGATTTCGACGAACTAGCGGTGGTCGCCGAGGTCATTATTGTATCTGATTTGGGTCTATACCAGAGGGGTCAATAGCAGAACTAGTAGTATATAGAGACATAAACAAACAAGTCACAGAAATGATCCCTAACTTCGAGCCAGAGTACATATTGACCAAACTCCACCTCCTTATCCAGGAGACTCACTGCGAAGGGGACAACATTCCCACTACACTTGTGCAGAGTATAGCATATAACCAAGCCTTTTAACAAGCTTTCTTTATAGTAAAAATGCACACACTGTTCTTT
>CBJMBI010000322.1:0-5111 GCA_966427955.1 uncultured Ktedonobacterales bacterium | reverse complement strand
CTCTTGCTGTACACGGCCAGATTGCCGATACGGCTCTGTCATCTCCGCTTTCTGTGAACGTTCCACACGCCGAGCACGCTCCATATTCTCTCTCTGGTATGCTGACTCCTGCAGACGATCCGATTGCTGATGCTGCTCTGCCGCCTCCGCTTTCTGCGGACGCTCCACTCGCCGTGTGCGCTCCGTATTCTCTCTCTGGTATGTTGACTCCTGCAGACGATCCGATTGCCGATGCTGCTCTGTCGCCTCCGCTTTCTGTGGACGCTCCACTCGCCGTGTGCGCTCCGTATTCTCTCTCTGGTATGCTGACTCCTGCAGACGATCTGATTGCCGATGCTGCTCTGTCGCCTCCGCTCTCTGTGGACGTTCCACACGCCGTGTGCGCTCCGTATTCTCTCTCTGGTATGTTGACTCCTGCAGACGATCCGATTGCCGGTACTGCTCTGTCGCCTCCGCTTTCTGTGGACGCTCCACTCGCCGTGGACGCTCCGTATTCTCTCTCTGGTATGCTGACTCTGTGGTCAACGAAACTCTTCCGCTTTCTCGTGAAAGTGGAACTTCTTCCTCAATTGATTGGACAGGCCCAGACAAAGGCGCATTGAAGCTTGTGAGAGGCGAGGTTTCAACTGGCCAATTCGTTGTCGATGTTGTCATAGAACTAAGGCCCACTTCGTCTCTGCCTAGCGATGATTGAGTAGGTACTGATAACTCGCTGAGAGATTGTGGAGGTAGAGCTTCTCTTGCACGCGGGCTTCCCTCCGATGGCTTAGCAGCCATTCCATATGCTGGCTGGTTACCAACCAACCGTTCGACAGGAAGATCTTCGATTGGTGCAGCTCGTAAGACCGTTGGTAAACTGGCTGTTATTCCAGACTGGGCCAGACCGGCAGCCTGAGAGTCTCTACCACGCTCTCGTTTGTCCGTTTCAGTTTGGGAGAGAGATGACATGGGATTGATAAAATCAAGATGCTCATTTAGCAGGTCTGTAGGCATATAGGTGGGTGCATGAGTGCCCACTGGCTCAACCCGCATATTGGGAGATGGACGCATGCTCTCGGTTGCCCAAGGCTGATAGGCCATTGGTGTACTTCCGTTCGCCGGCATGTCAGAAGATTTATATTCGCTAATCAGACGTGAAAGTTCCGTCAAACCTGGCGAACTATAAAATTGTCCATTAGCTAGCCTCTGGAGCGCTGATGTCCCAGTTGAGACAGCAGGGGTTACCGGTACAGACGGTATCTGCGGCGAATATGCTTTCGACGTATCCGGTTCGACATATGGGCTATATCGTGGGGATACCCCATTGTTCCCTTTGACGCCTCCCTCCGAATTTGGCATGGGAGAGTGTGCATGAGGATAGAGAACGGCACGAATTTTCTCGCTATATGTTGCTTGGTCTCCCATTGGCATTTGTGTAACTGGTGACGTAGCAAGCTGCACTTGTGATGCGCCCTGTGATGGTGGCAGAGGCAATGGATTAGGCCCACTTTGTCCCTGCATAGCCGTATTCATTGGGGGCTGTGGTCGAGGCTGATCAGCCAATCTATTAACAGGATTCAATACATTCTGACTATCTGCAAATCTACTGCTCGTAGATGATTGCAACTCTGGCAGATCATTCTGAATGGGGGTACGTGGGATACGAGGCATTGTCGTTGTGTTTCCTTCTGCATCTGGAACACGCCTACGTACAGTATCAACAAGTTTCATCAGTCCGACCATGCCATCGATTTCCATATCAGCCATAGAGGTCTGACCATAGTCATCGGGGTCTCGTGGTCCGTAACCCGCAAGATTGGAACAATGGAATGTAAATACTTGGATGCCACTTCCTCGACGTTGTGTATCTAACGCCACCCAGAATTCTCGTCGGGATGCAGCCGCCTGTGCAAGGTTAATAAGTACGAGTCGAACTGGGAAACGCGCTATTGCGTCAAATACTTCTACAGCTGTTCGTGCTATATGACACTCATAACCGGCAAGCTGTAGCTCACTGGTAAGAAGCGCGGCTAGTTGTTGATCTCGTTCAAAAAGAAGAATATGTGGTCCACCTGTGCTGATATTCATAAAAAACCCTTTCCAGAGGCCTTTCCCGTTGATGAGATGGGAGCAAAGAAAGGCCGCCTTCAGGCAGGTCCTCCCGAGGCTAGGAGCCGTTTTGTTCAGAACGGCTAAACTTAGACCGATTATAACATACATCTCCGGCCTTGTGACACTCCACAGGGACTAAAGTCCCGCACAGCTTATGACGCTGCCGCATGGTCGGTTTGCAGGGAAATAGAGGACCTACTCTCTTCCCCAAAAAAATAGGTCTATCCTCTACTATTTACACCGTTCCATTTTCAAATAGATAATGAACTCACCTGATTTCAGCCACTTGCAAACTACCTGAATCCATGAAATAATTCATAGCATAAAGACAGTACGTGTGTAGAAACTGTCAAATCTGGTCCCTGAAATGCCAACAATTCAAACAATTTGGCAAAATGGTGTAAAAGCAATCTCCAAAAGATGGATAGCAGGTGCTATGGAAAATAGGATACTTATGCAGCAAGTTTCGTCTCCCTTGTGCCCTCCGGTTGCCTTCTTGACCGATTTTGGATTACGTGATGGCTATGTTGGAGTTTTAAAGGGGGTCGTACTCAGTATTTTACCTCAGGCTCAATTAATAGATATTACTCATGATATACCACCACAAGATATTGCAGCAGGAGCTTGGGTGTTAGGTGCGAGTTATCGCTATTTCCCCTCGGGGACGGTCTATACCTGTGTGGTAGATCCAGGTGTTGGTAGCGCACGCCAGCCGATTACGGTTCATGCCGGTAACTGGTTTTTTGTCGGACCTGATAACGGTTTGCTAAGCTATATACTTACAGAGCAACCTGTCCATAAAGCAATAGCCCTATCCAATCCAGCCTATCATTTGCCTCAAGTTAGTGCAACATTTCAGGGGCGTGATGTATTTGCACCCGTGGCTGCCCATCTTGCCCGCGGAGTCACTCTAGGGGATCTTGGAATACCATTAGATCCATCTGATTTGAAGCTCCTCGACCTCAAATATGCAAGTCGCCAGGATGGACAAATTACGGCACAGATTGTTTACATTGACCATTTTGGAAATCTTATTAGTAATATTTCAGCCCATTTGGTTCCTGACCTCTTCACCTGTGCCTCCGTACAGTTGACTTTTTCCTTCCAAGGAACGGTCGTTACTGAACGAAGGCATTTCTTCGCTGATAATAGTGCTCAGAATGAGCTAGCTGCTGGCCCATTTATCTACATAGATAGCTCCGGCTACGTTGGTGTAGCAAGGCAAAATGGCAATGCGGCAGCAACTTTGGGGATACGAGTTGGCGATGCTCTTATCTTGGAGATAGGCCAAAAAAAATGATGCCTACACACCCTCCCTAGATTGTCTGACTACGTAAACCTGTGCTATACTGACCTACAGACAAACATGTGTTCGTGAAGCATCCCATGGCTGAAGCCAGAGGGGCTTCTACGCAAGTCCCACTAAAAAACTATTTTTGGCAGAGGGATGTTATGGCAGAGGTAGAGCTTCAACAAATTGGCCCTTACCAAGTGACTAGGCTGCTACGCACGAGCCCTACAAGTAACTTTTATCAAGGCAAACAGCGCAAGAAAGCTATCCTTATTCAGCGACTTAACATACCCCTTACCACTCCAGAAGACAAAGAACGCTTTTTATTCTGCGCTAAACAGCTCAAAAAGCTCAAGCATCGTAACATTGTCAATCTTCTTGATGCCAATTTTGATGGGGATAATGGCTATCTCGTCATGGAATATCATGCAAGCGAAACCCTTAGTCAGCATTTTACTCCTGGTACATGCATTGCCCCTGATAAAGCCAAACTTTATCTTTCACCAATAGCTGGAGCATTGCACTATGCCCATATGAATAATATAGTGCATGCCAATCTCCATCCTGACAATTTGCTGGTGAGAAATCACAATGATATATTACTCACTAACTTTTCGCTCACGCTCCCTCATTCCACACCATCACTCGATGATGAAGCCTTCGCGATTCCATATATGGCCCCAGAACACCTACGTGGCCAACCCATTGCCGCCAGTGATCAATACTCCCTAGCAGTTATTATTTATGAGCTGCTCTGCGGAAGACGTCCCTATACAGCAACTGAGCAAGACTTCTTACTTATGCAACAAGAACAGATCCCTCTCCTACCACCAAGCAGCCTCAATGAGGCTATTTCGCCCGCCGTTGAGCATGTAATTATGCAAGCCCTTGCACTAGACCCAGCAGAACGCTTTCCCCATATTCAGGCCTTTGCCGATCATTATTTGAGTGCCCTCCTAGGCTTCTCTATCAAATCTAGCGAGGCAAGAACACCACGCTCCGCTCCTATAACCTCTAGACAGTTGCATACATCTCATCAGCACACAGACATACTACCAGCTTCAGCGCATGACCATGTAGCAACTAGCAAGCCTAGAGAAGAAGAGGAGATAAACCAGCATTCATCTGATACAGATCAGCCGGTCACATCCATATCTATGCTTCGAAAAACGGCTAATCTTTCTCAAAAAGAGCGGTATATCTGTGAGTCCAAAGAAATTCTATCTTCTCCAGCAAATTCACTACAAGTGAAGGAGTCGGCTTCTACATCCAATGCTTGGTCAGAGGATGATAGTTCTGATCCAATAGAAGAGACCGACGCAGACCTTCTTGATGATCTGTTCCTAACCGATCAAAAGCTGAGTTCCATGGTTACAGCCGACCTCTGGCAGGGTGGCATACTTTCACAGCGTCTCTCTGGCTATGAGGAGCGTCCAGCCCAAGTTGAGATGGCTGCGCTGGTCTCGCAAGCCATTACGCAGCATGTTCCAGCAATCATTGAAGCTGCCACTGGGACAGGGAAAGCTCTTGACGTAGATACCCCCATTCCAACACCAAGTGGCTGGAAGCGGATGGGTGATCTCATCATAGGTGATTTTGTATTCGACGAGACAGGGCATCCAACTCAAGTTACAGCAGCTTTTGCTGTCATGCATGATCGCAAATGCTATGAGGTTATTTTCTCCGATGGCTCATCTCTGATAGCAGATGCTGAGCATGAGTGGGTATC
>CBJMBI010000321.1:0-5112 GCA_966427955.1 uncultured Ktedonobacterales bacterium | reverse complement strand
TTTGCTAGCTTTGCAAGCCGCTCCTTCACTTGCACTAACACATCATCAGTCTTACAGAAAGAGAAGCGCACATAATTCTTGCAGATATCGACATGTTGCGGGCTGTAAAATGTCTCGGGAGGAATGCAGGCTACACCGATTTCTTTGATCAGGTAGTGAGCAAACTCCCGCGGAGTTCCCTTGAAGACAGCGGAGAAATCAGCCATCAAGAAATAGGTTCCCTCGGAGGCAGAGTAACGAAGGCCACTACCTTCCATCGAGGACATTAAGAGCTGACACTTGGCCTCATAAGTTGCACGAAGTTCTGTAAAATAGCTATCAGGCTGATTGAGCGCGTAGGCAACAGCTTGCTGTGATGGATGATGCACTGCAAAGGTAATGAACTGATGGGCACGTAAAACACCCTCCACAAGCTCCGGTTGACCATAGACCCAACCGATCTTCCAACCAGTAGCACTGAACGACTTGCCAACACTGCTCACTACCACCGTGCGCTCAAACATACCAGGCAAGGTAGCAATAGAAAGATAGCGAGCATTGCCTAAGGTCAAGTGCTCATAGACCTCATCACAGATAACCGTCACATCATGTTCAATACACAACTCCGCGATCAGCGATAACTCTTGCTGGGTAAAGACGCGTCCAGTAGGATTATGGGGTGAGTTCAAGATCAAAGCACGTGTCTTTTTCGAAAATGCAGCTCGTAGCTCATCAGGATCAAAAGTCCATGTGGGAGGATGTAAAGGCACATAAACGGGAACAGCACCAGCCATTGTAATACTCGGCACATACGAGTCATAAAATGGCTCAATCACAATTACCTCATCACCGGAGTCCACCAAACCCATCACCGAGGCGAAAATGCCCTCCGTAGCTCCTGCCGTGACAATAACTCCTCTGACAGGATCAATATCCAAACCATAAAATCGTGCCGCATGATCAGCCACAGCATGGCGTAGAGAAGAGGTGCCAAGTCCAGGCGCATACTGATTATACTTGCCAGACTGCAATGCCTGTACCAATTGCATCACAATATTGGTCGGCGTATCAAAATCAGGTTTTCCCTGCCCTAAATTCAGCGCATTGTGTTGTAGTGCAAGTTCATTTATCTCAGTAAAAATAGTCGTGCCAAATTCCTTAACACGACGAGCCGGACTAGCCATGCAATATCCTCCTGAAAAGCACATAACTTTTTAAAGCAAAATCCGCATTGAATGCGGACAAACGCTTTATAAGCTCAAGTTGTTACAATTTCCTAATGTCACAACAGGTACAGCTTGTAAAGAGAGTATAGCATAGAAAAACGCTAAAAAGCTAGAGTCTCAAGAGATTTCCTGAGAAAGGCCAGCTAGCTAGTAACGAATCTGGGCTCTCATTGCCAAAGCAACAAGAGCGACATAATTCATCCCTAACTATGTACCTTTTTGGTATACTTATATTGCTCTTTCTTCCACTTATGAGCAAAAATGAGAAGTTCACGGAAGGCACGAGCTATCACGGCAAGATTAGCACCAGTAGCTTTTCCACTACGGCGCGGTAGATGACGTACACCTACTTCTTTATAAGTACACCCAGCTTGCTTCAACTTATATAGCAACTCTGCATTAATCATTGCACCACGTGTTTCCAATGGATATGTCTGGAGAAACTCCGTGGGCAAGAGCTTAAAGGCGCAGTCAATATCATGCACATGGACATTGAGCGCAAATCTCACAACCTGTTTCCACCCCCAAGCATTGAGCTTACGGACCCACGTGTCCTGACGATCTATACGATAGCCAATCACCGCATCATAGGAGGCAATGAAAGGAAAAAACGTTGCTAGATCTCGAATATCAAACTGTCCATCCGCATCCATAAAAAAGGTCAGCTCTTTCGTTGCAGCGGCAAAACCGCTTGCCAGAGCAGCACCATATCCCTGGTTGATAGAATGCGTGATCAGACGGACATGCGAATCTTTCTCCCACAGAGCAGTAACAATGGATGCAGTTTGGTCTGTACTTCCATCATTGACAACAATCACCTCAAAGTCCTTCATCCACCCATGGAGTACATCAAGGATATCTGAGACAGTACGAGCAATGATTTGCTCTTCATTATACGCTGGAAGAACAACAGAGAGACTGCGATCAAAGTGGAACAGATCTCTGTTCTCAATTGTATCGCCTAACATAGACTTGCCAGATGCTTGCGCTGCCTGATAAGTTACAAGCGACCTCATATATTCTCCACTAGTAATATTTGACTGCTAGCACAACTTCATAGGAGCATCACCCACAGACTCCAGTTAGAGGTCAGTCAAAGGAAGAGAGAGACCGTCAGCAAACCAGATGAGTGTATCATTTGCATACAATACCCAAAAGCGTGGATGCAATGCTCTTATCTTGTGGTTTATTCCACTAATGTTATTATAGGCCTAGTTTATCTAGAAATTGTTGGATAAATTTAAAAGTATTGTAAATTTTTGATACCAAACGTCACATTCTACAATCTGACACAAGACTTTTTTAGAATATTCAGCAAAGCCGAGAGTAGTACAACTAGTGCGACCTTTTACTTCCGTAACGAGAGGGACGTTCTAGAATAAAAAGCGCCGCAACATTTTGGCACAATGTACTGAGCAAGTACCGCAAGGCTATAGAATCGAAAGGAACAGTATCATGTTGTATAAAGTTCTCCGTAGAACAGCCCTTCCATCTTTTCTCTTATTGACTTGCATAAGTCTTGTGATTGGATGTGCTGGGGTTATGCCCACAACTCAAATCACTCCAACACACACATCTCCACCTTCCTATAATGCCCCAGGTATTACCATTGACAGCACAACCAAGTATCAAACTATTGATGGTTTCGGCATTTCCGAAGCATTTGGGGAAGCAGGTCTCTTACGCGGCTTGCCATCAACTGTTCAGCAACAGATCCTCGATGATCTCTTTAGCACCTCGAAGGGAGCAGGCCTTGATATTCTTCGTAATATGATCCCCTCCTCCCCAGACTCGACGATAGAGCCAACCAATCCCGGAAGTCCACAAGCTCTCCCCACCTACGTCTGGAAAGGAGATGATCAGGGTCAGGTCTGGCTATCACAACTTGTCAAGAAGAACTATGGCATTACCCAGATCTATGCCAATGCCTGGAGCGCTCCAGGGTTTATGAAGACTAATGGATCAGAAACAAATGGTGGTCAACTCTGTGGCAGCCCTGGGGCATACTGCAAAAGCGGGGACTGGCGGCAGGCCTATGCAAACTATCTCATACACTACCTTCAAGATTATCAGAGAGAAGGCATTACAATTCCATATGTTAGTTTTCTCAATGAACCAGACCTTACAGTCAAATATTCGAGCATGCAAATGAGCCCACAACAGGCTGATGATTTTGTCAAAATACTGGGACCAACGCTCAAAAAAGCAGAGCTAAGCAACACTACCCAAATTATCTGCTGTGAGTCAGAGACATGGCTGACAACAAAGCAAGACTACATTCCTACCATTGCAAACGATCCCATAGCCTCCTCCTACGTCCCAATCTACTCAGGTCATGGCTACATTCATCCACCAGATTCTCCTGTGACCTCTGTCAATCCAGGAAAACGAATTTGGCAGAGCGAATGGGGTACTTTTAAGCCTTGGACTACTGTCTGGGATCAGGGCGATATTTCCGCTGGTTATACTGACTCTGGCTTTATTTGGGCACAACAAATCCATACAGCTCTGACTGCAGCCAATGTGAGTGCCTTTTTCTATTGGTGGGGAGCAGCTAATGATCCTGAAAACAAAAATCAGGCACTTATCCGCATCAATGGCTCTTCATTTGACGTTTCAAAACGTCTTTGGGCATTTGCTAACTATAGCCGCTTCGTGCGCCCTGGGGCGATTCGCATTGGTGCAACAACTACTAACAAGAACTTGCTTGTTACAGCGTTCAATAATACTGACAACTCCCTGGCCATTGTCATATTAAATACTGCAAAACAGGCAATGACTGTACCAGTAACAGTACCAACAAATATCCAAGACGGAACACAAGTTGTCCCCTACCTCACAGATACAACACATAACACGGCTAAACAAGATGCAGTGACAATCAGCAAAGGCATTTTCCCCGCAACATTGCCTTCGCGTTCACTCATCACCTATACCATCCCAGCCAGGAAAAGCATGTAAAATGAATAAACGTCTCTCTTGAGGACTTGTTGAGTCCCAGAGAGACGTTGCAAGAAAATCTACTTTCTCTTACCCACTAGAGACTTGGTGTTCTCTTTTTCCTATTGAGAAGCTGGCTAAGTGTTACCCCATACCAGCTTTTGCTGATGACTCCCGATAACAGCACCATGTACAAGAGAGCCCAAAATACCGATCCAAAATCCACTTTATCAATTCTACCCCAATGGATTAGGAAATTATAGATGATTGCACAGAAAAGGAAGAAGAAAAGCAGAATGTGACCAGCCATTTCCTTAAAATACAAGCCTATTATCCGATCTTTTCTTGTCACTTTGTAGACAGGCTTTTTATGTGGCCCATAAAAGAAGGCTAGCAAACCCGCTTTCATGTAGACGAACATCATGTTGATACATAGCTGTCTGGTTCTCCAGTGATCTTTTAGCGTGATATCATGGCCTAGAAATAATACAAATGAGTCAATAATCAAGGTATTTACTAACAGGAGAATAACAAAAACGATCGAATTATTCGCTCGCAAAGGATACTGCCCAGAAAACAAACAAATGGGAGGAGTAATAAATAATATAAGTTGTACAAAGCTTGAAATATAAAATAAGCCCATTTCTGTAAAATGCATGCGTTGTTGAAAGGTCAACCCTTTTACCAGCCATGGATTCTTCCACACAAACATCCTCACAGTATCCAAAGCCCATGTTCCTAATTGTTTGTAGACATTGGGAATATCTTCAGGAGCTACCTGACCTACCGCTCCAACAATTGGCAAATACGAACCCTTAAATCCATGTTGCATAGCCACATACCCCGAATACAAATCTTCCACTACATTCCATGTGGGAAATCCTCCTATTTTATCAAGAGGCCACTTACTCCAGACTAGCCCACTTCCACACGGAAAAACAGAATTAGTGGCATGCTTTGATAACAT
>CBJMBI010000320.1:0-5141 GCA_966427955.1 uncultured Ktedonobacterales bacterium | reverse complement strand
CCAGAACAGCATCACAGAGTGAGGCAGTGAGACGCTCCAGGATACAGGTTGAGAGCAGAAACCTTTGCATGTCCTGCGGCTGCCGCCGCAGCACCTCTTGGGTTAAATATTCCAGGATATAGCGCTGATTCCCTCTGACTTCCTCTAGCAAAGCAACAGGGTTGTTATGTACTGGTAGGGAAAATCTTAAGAGTTGCAAACCGACGAGCCAGCCCTCTGTGCGAGTCATCACCTTCTCGGTCACCTCTTCAGGCTGCTGGGTCCCCATCACCACCTGGAAAAAGTCTCTGGTCTCCTCAATTGTACAACGCAACTGCTGGGCCCGCACTTCCAGCACCTGCTCATGTGTTCTCCTTTGTGAAAGATGCAATGGGGGATCAGTGCGTGTTGCCAGAATAAGATGCAATTGAGGAGGCATATGTTGGATGAGGTACGAAAGGGATGTGTGTATCTCCATATCCGTGATCACGTGATAATCATCCAAAATAAGCACAATATGTTGACTATTCTCCAGCAAGAGATTGATGAGTGCTGTCAGGATAAATTTGAGGGGTGGGGCTTGTGGAGATTGCAAAGATTGGAGTAGTGGGCTAAAGCACTCTGGACACTGCCTCTGTAACGCTGCAAGGACGTAAGTCCAGAAGAGTTGTGGATCGTTATCCTCCTCATCCAGGGAGAGCCAGGCGACCAGAAGCTGGGAGGTGCGCACCGAGCTTGCCCAGTTAGACAGGAGTGTGGTCTTGCCGAAGCCCGCGGGTGCTGAAACCAGCGTGAAGGGACGCTTGAGACTCTCTGAGAGTAGGGCATTCAGGCGAGGACGCGCCACCAAGGGGCCCAAAGCAACGGGTGCATAGAATTTGGTAGCTAGAAGCTGGCTCTCTAATCGTATTATCAATGGATTCATGCTCGTCTACTCTTCTTGGAAGCTGATCATTTTTCTCTTGCTCCTGATCAGGATTCCCTATATGTGATTTGGCTGTTCTCAGCCAGAGAGACTAGACTGTAGTGAACTTCTCTATTGTACTCTTTTTTGCCAATACTGTGGTGGATCTATGAGATCAATCGGGAGGGCATCGCAAAGTGAGGCAGTGAGTTGCTAATGAATTGCCGCGTCTGTGGTCACCTATACGGGCAGTTATATGGTTGAGATGTGTAAGGGTTACATCCCGGCATCGAAGGTTGTACTGTGGAGGTGGGAGTAACCTGCCTAGGAGGAGGTAGCGTTGGAGCATTAGGAAATGCCCACATAGAAGGATATTCAGGAGGAGAAAAAGTGACCTTCCTAGAGAACTGTATTTTAGGAGTAGGAGTAGGAGTGGGAGTAGGAGTAATTTTTGCAGAAGTTTGTGCTCTGACAATCTGCTTCATGGGCTTGGGTGAAGCGGGAGTAGCCAGAGGAGCAATAGAATTAAAAACCAGCGTTCCAAGTAAAAGAACGAAACCTGAGAGGGCAAATGCCAGCCAAAGGGTGGGAGCTAATGGCTTGTTAAACTGAGCATGCCTTCCTTCTGGGAAAACTTCGATGTGATCTTTGCTTGGGCGACGAGAGCCTGGAAATGGGATGATAGTCTTACTTGGAAGATGAGGATCTGAATCGGACATCATGCCAACTTGATTGGGGAGGCGAGTCTCTGGCTTGGATGACACGATGGACTTGTTTGGCAGATGAGCGTCTGGATGAGGTGTCACACTAGCTTTGTCTGGGAGATAAGTCTCTGAATTTAGCGTCTTTAGAGGCTTGCTTGCACTGTAATTATTTGGTATCTGCTTTCTATGTTCACGAATAGTTCTAATAACGGGGACCTCACTAGGCGTGTTCTCGACTTGCCTAGGGATATACGTCGAGACAGGAGAGCTAGTAAGTGAGCATGCAGGTAGGGACGAGACTATTTGTAGAGTGTTAAGAAAGATGAAGATATCAGCATAGCGTTCAGCGGGATTTCTTGCCATAGCCTTGAAAACAACATTTTCAATTGTATCAGGTATATTATGAGATAAATTGGAAAACGGTAAAATCCTTGTCTGAGATTTTGTTTCTATAGAGGGGAAACTCCAAGTTATGCGACATGTTTTACATTGCCAGCGTTGCATTCCTTTGCGTGTCTTGCCAAACTTGCGGACGTTGTCACCTCTCGTCTTTCCATAGTCTGGACACTGGCTGTTTCGACAAGCTGTCTCGGTTTCCTCCTCAATGGCATTAGTTAGTTCGCCTTCATCCAAGGGAAGAGAGACTATTGGAGAGAAGCTTTGAGCAGAAGAAGGCGCATGCCCTGTAAGCAGCTCGTAAGTAAGGCAACCAAGGGCATATTGATCGCTTTTATGAGTGATGGTGCCAACAAGTTGTTCTGGAGCTAGATAATCTGTGGTTTGCCAATAATCAGATTGATCCTGGAGTTTCATTATGTTGATAAAGCTAGTAATGCCAAAGTCTGATATAAGGACTTCATCATTGCTAGTAAGGAAAATATTTTCGGGTTTGAGATTACCATGAAAAATCTGGTGCTGGTGAGCATAGCAGAGCGCTTGTCCTACTTGGGAGATAATCTTAAGAGCATCTTGCAGATCCATTCCTCGGGGAGACATATGATCCATTTGCTGGCGTAACGAGTCACCGGCAACATACTCTCTTGCCACATATAGCTGCCCTTGCTCGATCCCAAAATCGAGCATTGGGACGATAGAGGGGTGTTTCAATTCACTGATCTTTTTGATCTGCTGGAGAAAGTCCTGGCTTTGTTGGTTAGAGGTGAAAGATGCAGCATTGAATACTTTGAGGATGACTTTCTGTGAAGTGAGGTTATTAGGATAAGCTAAGTAGACAGACCCAGAAGATTTGCTCGTGATCTGCTTCGTAAGATAGTATTGATTAAAACGTTCCTGCATACTTAGACCTTTATCGGCAATGAATCTGCTAGCTGTTTTTCTTTTCGTTCAGATGGCACATTCTTACTCTTTCAACGTAAGCATGACGATACTCATTAGTAACCCTACCATACTTCAGGGCCCACGTCTATACTTTTTCAGGCAAATTGTGTGCATTACTGATGGCACCAGATACAGTTGTTCTTCATTATGAGTTCATCCCAATTATCTTGCAAAATAACTATTCGCATCTATTATTTGTAATGTTTGCTCATTTGAAGGCCTTTTGCTCTGGACATTTCCTATTGTCCCTGCTAATATTATTCTTTCAAAGGCAGATGGGAGGAACAGAATATGGCACAACTAGAAACATATATCACAGAACATGAACAGCAGTTTTTGGATGACTTAAAAGCGTGGCTCCGTATTCCTAGCATTAGCACATTATCGGAACATGCAGAGGATCTCCAGAATGCGGCAAAATATGCTGCTGATCGGATCAGGCGTATTGGATTGGAAAATGTTGCAGTTTTGCAAACGAAAGGACATCCCTTGGTCTATGGCGAGTGGCTTAAGGCCAGTGGCAAGCCTACTCTGCTCATCTATGGCCACTATGATGTCCAGCCAGTTGATCCAGTCGAGTTATGGAAGACACCACCTTTTGAGCCATCGGTACGTGATGGCAATATCTATGCGCGAGGTGCAGCAGATGACAAGGGTCAGGTCATGCTCGTCTTTAGTGCTCTTGAGGCACTGATGGCGGTCAATGGTGCACTCCCAATCAACGTTAAGATACTCCTAGAGGGTGAGGAAGAGGCTGGTGGCGAGTCGATTGCAGATTATGTCAAAACCTATTCTAAGCGCTTGGCCTGTGATGCTGCTTTTATTTGCGATACGCACATGCCAGCAAAAGATGTGCCAGCTCTCATATACGGTTTGCGTGGTATTATCTCTACCGAAGTTGAGGTGCAGGGTGCAAAAAGGGATCTGCATTCTGGTAGTTACGGTGGGGTTGCCCCCAATCCACTCCATGCCCTTACTATCATAATTAGCCGCTTGAAAGATACTGAGGGCCATATTCACATTCCTGGCTTGTTTGATAAACTACGAGAGCCGACTGTAGCCGAAAAAGAGTTCTGGCGCAATGATCCATTACACATGAACGAAGCCCTCTTAGAGGAAATGGGAGTTACCCAGTTTTCTGGGGAGGCGGAATATCCTCCACTACAGCGCATCGGGGCACGTCCTACCTTAGAGGTGCATGGTATCATTGGTGGTTTTGTTGGTGAAGGTACCAAAACAGTCATTCCAGCCATTGCCAAGGCCAAGATCAGCCTGCGTCTGCCGCCAGAATTGAAATCAGCCGAGGTGTACCCACTTTTTGAAAAAGCTGTCAAAGAAGTGGCACCGGCAGGAGTCAGCGTAACAGTTCGAAATCTGCATGGTGGTGAAGGGGTTCTGGTCTCGCCTGACACTCTCCCGATGAAGGCTGCTGCGGTTGCACTAGAGGAAGTCTATGGGAAACGCCCGGTATTCCTGCGTGAGGGGGGCTCTATTCCAATTGCTGCTCTCTTTGACGAAGTTCTGCATGTACCTGTTGTGCTGATGGGTTTTGGTTTGCCAGACGATAACATACATGCGCCGAATGAGAAATATTCTCTTGACCAATTTTATAAGGGAATACGTGTAGTTGCTAGATTTTTGCAGAAAATGGCATAAAAAAAGGTGAATGTGCTTACTAGCGGATAAGCTGGATCGTAACATCAATCTGGAGTTTCTCCCATACTCGATCTGTCGTCAGTGCAGGAACATTGCGAACTCTGGCCAGAGCGAGACAGGCACGATCTCCAAGCGATAAACCCATAGGCTTTGTATGGGAATATAGCATACCTGTCTGGTGTGCCAATGCTTGGTCGAAATCGACAATCTCCAAACCAAGCAAATCGACCACTTGGCCAATTGCAGCTTCTGGCATGCCAGCATCGTTAAGCTTTGAAACTATCTCCGCAATATTGACTGCACTGATTGCTGCACCCACAGCAATAGCTCGCTCTACCTCTTCCCCACCTCTCTCACGACCGAGCAAAGCAAGCACTGCAGAAGCATCCAGAACAAACTGACTCATCACTTGTCCTCCGCGTGTCGCTCAGCTATCAGTTCATCTGCGAGGGAACGGCCTTGCGCAAGATAACGGCTCACCAAATCTTGGGCACGCTTAATCGCCTGTTGGGGGGTAAAGATATGTACTTCTCCATCTTCTAGATGCAAGATTAGTTCAT